>DASUMC010000120.1:0-8271 GCA_036277855.1 Actinomycetota bacterium | reverse complement strand
CGTGCCCGACGCCCGTTTCGCCGAGGACCTGAACGCCGACTCGCTGGACCTCGTCGAGGCCGTGCTCGCCCTCGAGGAGGAGTGGAACATCGACATCCCCGAGGAAGAGATGGAAGGGGTCAAGACCGTCGGACAGGCCGTGGCCCTGGTGGAGCAGAAGCTCGGATCGTCCTGACCTCGATGGGCGAGCGCGTCGTCGTCACCGGGATCGGACCTGTCACGCCGGTAGGCACCGGCGTGGACGAGTTCTGGGCCGGACTGACCTCTGGCCGCAACGGGATCCGACTGATCAGCGCGTTCGAGACCGACGACCTTCCCGTCAAGGTGGCCGGCGAGGTCCCGGGGTTCGACCCGTCGCCGTGGCTGGACCCGAAGGAGATCCGCCGGACCGACCGCTTCGTCCACTTCGGCGTCTCGTCGGCCGCCCTCGCTTGGGAGGACGCGGGCCAGCCCGAGATTCCCTCCGAGCGCGCGGGCGTGATCTTCGCGACCGGCATCGGCGGCATCGAGACCCTGCTCACCCAGCACAGCGTGCTGCTCGAGAAGGGCCCGGGCCGCGTGTCGCCGTTCATGGTGCCCGCCCTGATGGCCAACGCAGCGAGCGGCCACATCGCGATGCGGTTCGGCTTCACCGGCCCGAACCTGTGCACGGTCTCGGCCTGTTCGTCGTCGAACCATGCGATCGGCGAGGCGTTGCGGTACATCCGCGACGGCTACGTCGACGTCTGCGTCGCCGGCGGTTCGGAGGCCGCAACCCTCCCGCTCACGGTCGCCGCGTTCGCGCAGATGACGGCGCTCACGAGGAACCCCGATCCCGAGACCGCGTCGCGGCCGTTCGACAAGGCGCGGGACGGGTTCGTCCTGTCGGAGGGCGCGTGCACATTGATCCTCGAGTCCGAGACGCACGCGAGCGCCCGTGGCGCCCGGGTGTACTGCGAGGTCGCCGGCTACGGCGCGTCGGACGACGCCTTCCACATCACGGCCCCCGACCCGAAGGGCTCGGGCGCGGCGCTCGCGATGGGTTGGGCGCTGCGCGACGCGGGCGAGGAGCCGCAAGCCGTGACGTATGTCAACGCGCACGGGACCTCGACCCAGCTGAACGACGCGGCGGAGACGGCCGCGATCAAGGCGACCCTTGGCGAGGACGTCGCCCACAACATCGCGGTCTCCTCGACGAAGTCGATGACGGGTCACATGCTGGGCGCCGCGGGGGCGGTGGAGGGCGCGATCTGCGCGCTCGCGATCGCCAAGGGCGTCGTGCCGCCAACGATCCACTACGAGACGCCCGACCCGGACTGCGACCTCGACTACGTGCCGAACGAGGCGCGCGAGCTGGACGTTCGCCTCGCGATGTCGAACTCGTTCGGGTTCGGCGGCCACAACGCGGTCGTGGCGTTCCGCAAGGTCGCGTAGCCCCCGAGACCGCTGCCGCTCCGTCAGCCGAAGAAGAGCTTGAGCTCGCGCTCGGCCGAGTCGGGCGAGTCGCTGCCGTGCACCAGGTTCTCGGTGATGATCAGTCCATAGTCGCCGCGGATCGTGCCGGGAGGCGCCGTCGCCGGATCCGTCGGACCCATCATCGTCCGCCAGACACCGATCGCGCCTTCGCCCTCGAGGCGCGCGACCACGACCGGGCCCGAGGTGATGAACTCGACGAGCTCGCCGAAGAACGGCTTGTCGGTGTGCTCGCCGTAGTGCTCCTCGGCCAGCGAGCGGTCGATCGTGAGCGAGCGGATCTCGGCGATGCGCAGGCCCCTGTCCTCGGCCCGGCGAAGCACCTCGCCCACCAGACCGCGCCGAACACCGTCCGGCTTGATGATGAGCAGCGTCGACTCGACAGCCATACTCAGGGTTCCTCCACGACGACCCGGCGGGCGTCCGCGACAGTGTACAGAGAGCCCGTCACCAGAATGAGGTCCTCCTCCGACGCCGCCTTCCTCGCGGCCGCGAACGCCTCGGCGACACTCCCGAACGTCTCGGTGGGCACGCCCGCAGCGGTGAGCGCCGCCGCCACCTCCTGGGCCGAGCGCGCCCGAACGCTGTCGACCGCGGTCGCATAGCCGACGTCGGCGAGCGGCGCGATCGGCCGCACGATCCCGTCGAGGTCCTTGTCCTTGAACACGGCCATGACGAGGTGGAGCCGGTCACCCGCGAACGTCTCGGGCAGCGCGATCGCGAGCGCCTCGGCGGCCGCCGGGTTGTGCGCGCCGTCGAGGATCACGAGCGGGCGGCGGGAAACCACCTCCAGACGCCCGGGCGAGGTGATCGAGCCGAGCGCCGCGCGGACCGCGTCGGCGTCCAGCGCGCGTTCGAGCAGGGCCTCGACCGCGGCGATCGCGGCCGCGGCGTTGTGGGCCGCATGCTCGCCGTGGATCGGTAGGAGCAGGTCTCCGTAGGTCGCGTGCAGGCCGCGCACGACGAGCGCCTGTCCGCCCACGGCGACCGTCCGTTGTTCGACACCCCACTCGCGGTGCTCGAGCAGCATCGTCGCGATCTGCTCCTCGCACCGGCGCTCGATCACCTCGAGCGCCTCGGGCACCTGTTCCCGCACGACCGCGACCTTGCCCTGCTTGATGATGCCGGCCTTCTCCGCGGCGACCTCGGCGATCCTCGATCCGAGCTCGGGATGGTCCAGGCCGATCGGGCAGATCACGGCGACGTCGCCGGCGATCAGGTTGGTCGCGTCCCACGTGCCGCCCATCCCCACCTCGAACACGCCGAGCTGCACCGGGGCGTCGGCGAACACCAGGAAGGCCATCGCCGCGAGCGCCTCGAAATACGTCACGGGTCCCACCTGCTCGTCGACCGTGCGGAGGAACGGGATCAGGTGCTCGAACTCCTCGCCGAACGTTGCCTTCGCGATCGGCTCGCCGCAGATCTCCAACCGCTCCACGACCGAGAGCAGGTGCGGCGACGTGAACTGGCCGGTCGTCAAACCGTGCGCGCACGCGATCGCGGCGATGAGGCGGGCGGTGGTCGTCTTCCCGTTCGTGCCGGTGACGTGGATCGTCGGATAGGTCAGCTGCGGGTCGTCGAGCAGTGCGGCCAGCGCCCGCATCCGATCCAGGTCGGGCTTGGGCATGTATTCGGGCTGCCGCGCGTCGAGCACGGCCACGGCCTCGTCGAACCGCACGATCAGTCGGGCGGCGCCAGGTCGACCTCGACCGAGGGCTCGTCCGCCTCGACGTACTCGAACGCGGTCACCGAGCCGGCCTCGCGCACGTCACGTTCGACGCTCTGCAGCAGCTTCAGCCGCTCCTTGGTGTCCCGGACGTCGGCGCGCAGCACCTCGGTCCGGAGCGAGCGCTTCGCGAGCGCCTTCGCCTTGCGGATCTCGCCGAGCACCCATGCCGCGACCTCGTACTCGGCGGGGTCGGCGCTCGCGGCCTCGAGCTCCTTCGGGTCCGGCCATCCCGCGCGGTGGATCGAGCCCTCGCGCCACCACGACCAGACCTCCTCGGTCACGTACGGAAGGAACGGCGCGAACAGCCGCAAGAGGATCGAGAGCGCCAGCCGCAACGCGCCGATCGCGGACGCTGCCGCGTCCGACCCGAAGGACCCGTAGGCGCGCCCCTTCACGAGCTCGAGGTAGTCGTCGGTAAAGCCCCAGAAGAATCGTTCGATCAGATCGATGGCCCGGGCGTGCTCGTAGTCCGCGAGGGCGGACGTCGCGAGCTCGGTGACGCCGGCGAGCTGGACCAGCATGGAGCGGTCGAGACCTTCGGTGATCGCGCCCTCCTCACGTTCGAGCGTCAGCACGAAGCGGGACGCGTTCAGGATCTTGATCGCCAGCCGGCGGCCCACCTTGATCTGCTGCTCGTCGAACGCGGCATCGATGCCGAGGCGGGCGCTCGCCGACCAGTACCGGACGGCGTCGGCCCCGTGTTGCTCCAGATGCTCCGCCGGCGTGACGACGTTGCCCTTGGACTTCGACATCTTCTTGCGTTCGGGGTCGAGCACGAACCCGCTGATCGCGGCGTCGGTCCAGGGCAACACCCCGTGCTCGAGATGCGACTTGAGCACCGTGTAGAAGAGCCAGGTACGGATGATCTCGTGCGCCTGCGGGCGCAGGTCCATCGGGAACACGCGCGCGAACAGGTCATCGTCCTCGATCCATCCGCCCGCGATCTGTGGCGTCAGCGACGACGTGGCCCACGTGTCCATGACGTCAGGATCGCCGACGAAGCCTCCCGGCTTGCCGCGCTGGTCCTGCGTGAACCCGTCCGGGACGTCCGACGAAGGGTCGACGGGCAGGCGGGCCTCGTCCGCGACGAGCAGGTGCTCGTGATCGGGGTTCCCGTCCTCGTCGAGGCGGTACCAGACCGGGAACGGCACGCCGAAGAAGCGCTGGCGGCTGACGGCCCAGTCGCCGTTCAACCCCTCGACCCACGACGCGTAGCGCGCGCCCATGTACGCGGGGTGCCAGCGGAGTTGGCGGCCGCGCTCGAGCAGCTCCTGCCGGAAGTCGAGCGTCTTGACGAACCACTGCCGGCTCGAGACCACCTCGAGCGGCCGCTCCCCTCGCTCGTAGAACTTCACCGCGTGCCTGACGGGCTTGGGCTCGCCGATCAGATGTCCCGACTCGGCCAGCATCTCGGCGATCCGTCTTCGGGCCTTCTTCGTGGTCAGCCCCTCGAGGTCGGCCTGGGCGCGGACCGCGTCCCGCGGGTTCGCGGACTCCCATCCGGACTCGCCCCATCGGGGGGGCGCGATCGTCCCGTCTCGCTGCACGATCACACGCGTGGGCAGCTTCAGCTCGCGCCACCAGGTGACGTCGGTGAGGTCGCCGAACGTACAGATCATCGCGATCCCGGTCCCCTTGTCGGGTTCGGCCAGCTCGTGCGCGACGATCGGGATCTCGGCTGCGAACAGTGGGGTGACCGCGTTCGTGCCAACCAGCGCCCCGTAGCGCCCGTCCTCGGGGTTCACCACCAGCGCCACGCATGCCGGGATCAGCTCGGGGCGCGACGTCTCGATCTCGACCGAGCCCGAGTCGTCGGCCAGGTCGAACCGGATCCGGTGGTACGCGCCGTCGATCTCCCGGTCCTCGATCTCGGCCTGCGCGAGCGCGGTCTGGAAGTCGACGTCCCACATCGTGGGCGCCTCCGACTGATACGCGAGCCCGCGCTGCAGCAGCCGGACGAACGAGCGCTGGGACGCCGCGCGCGAACGCTCGTCGATCGTCGTGTACGTGTGGTTCCAGTCGACCGACAGGCCCGAAAGCCGGAACAGGGCCTCGAACGCCTTCTCGTCCTCGGCCGTCAGGCGCTCGCAGAGCTCGATGAAGTTCGGGCGCGAGACCGCGACCAGTTCGCCATCGGGCCGGTCCAGCACGTCCAGATCGAAGTTCGGGTCGGAGGGAAGCGTCGGATCACACCGGACGCCGAAGTAGTTCTGCACCCGCCGCTCGGTGGCCAGACCGTTGTCGTCCCAGCCCATCGGGTAGAACACGGTCTTTCCCCGCATCCGCTGGTAGCGGGCGATCACGTCCGTGTGTGTGTACGAAAGGACGTGGCCGATGTGCAGGCTGCCGCTCGCCGTGGGGGGCGGCGTGTCGATCGCGAACACGTCTTCGCGGGACCTGGTCCGGTCGAAGCGGTAGGTCCCGGCGGCCTCCCACCACTCGTCCCATTTGGCCTCGAGGCCTTCGATCGACGGCTTCTCGGGCACGCTCATGCGCCGGAGTCTAAGCGATGCCCGCATCGCCTCCGGTCGCTCGGCGGGACGCGCGCCGAGGCGTTCGGCGTCCGTACCCGGTCGTACACTCGCGCCCGTGAAGACCTGCGCCGCATGCGGCGTCGAGAACCCCGACGGTGCCCGCTTCTGTTCGTCGTGCGGGTCGTCGCTCGTCCCGTCGTGTCCCACGTGCGGGTCCGTGGTGCCGCCCGGCGCCAGCTTCTGTCCCGCGTGCGGCTCGGCGCTCGAACCGCTCGAACCCGTCCCCGCGGGCCAGGAACGGCGGCTGGTGACGATCCTGTTCGCGGACGTGACGAGCTCGACGAGCCTCGGCGAGCGGCTGGACCCCGAGCGGCTCCAAGAGGTGCTCGCGGCCTACTTCGGGGCGATGCGCGAGGAGATCGAGGCGGAGGGAGGCACGGTCGAGAAGTTCATCGGCGACGCCGTGATGGCCGCGTTCGGCGTGCCGACCGCGCACGAGGACGACCCCTCGAGGGCGCTCCGAGCGGCGCTCCGCATGCGCGAGCGCCTCGCCGAGGTCAACGCCGACCTCGACCGTCGCTTCGGCGTCACGTTGCAGATCCGGACCGGCGTGAACACCGGCGAGGTCCTCGCTGCGACCAACCCTCGACCGGGTGACCCGATGGTGACCGGCGACGCGGTGAACGTGGCCGCCCGGCTCGAGCAGGGCGCCGACCCGGGCGGGATCGTGGTGTCCGAACGCACGGCGCGGGCGGCTCGTGGCTTCCGCTTCCGCGAGCTCGGTGAACGAGAGCTCCGCGGCAAGGAGCGGCCCATCGCCGCCGTCCTGCTCGAGGAGCGCAAGCCCGATGCGCCCGAGCGCGGGGTGCCCGGGCTTCGCGCTCCCATGGTCGGACGCGACCGTGAGCTCGAGCTCCTCCGCAGCCTGTACCAGCGCTCCGCCGAGGAAGGCCAGCCGAACCTCGTGACGATCTACGGAGACCCGGGCGTCGGCAAGAGCAGGCTCGTCGCCGAGTTCGTCGAGTGGGCGGAGGGCCTGGATCCGGCGCCGACGATCGCGCGGGGACGATGCCTGCCCTACGGCGACGGCGTGACGTATTGGCCGCTGGCCGAGATCCTGAAGGGGCTCGCGAACATCCGCGACACCGACCCCTCGGAGGTCGCGCTCGAGCGGGTGCAACGGCTCGGTGGCGAGTTGATCACGACGGACGTCGCGGCGCATCCCCACAAGGCGACGGCCGCCCTCGCCTACAGCATCGGCGTCGAGGACCCCGCGTTCTCGTTCGGATCCATGGAGCCGCGTGAGGTCAGCCTCAAGATCCACGGGGCGTGGCGTTCGCTCTTCTCCGCCCTCGCGAGCCGGGCGCCGGTCGTCGCGGTGATCGACGACATCCACTGGGCCGATCAGGCGCTGCTCGATCTTTTGGAGGAGCTCGCCGACCGCGTGGTAGGGTCGGCCTTCTTCCTCTGTCCGGCACGCCCGGAGCTGACCGAGCGGCGTCCCGGTTGGGGCGGCGGCAAGCGAAACGTCTCCTCGGTCGGCCTCGACCCGCTCACCTCCGTGGAATCGGACCGGCTCGTTGGGCTGTTGCTCTCGGTGGCGGATCTGCCGGCCTCCGTACGCGAACGGATCCTCGAGCGCGCCGAGGGCAACCCCTTCTTCCTGGAGGAGATCGTTCGTCATCTGATCGACGAGGGCGTGATCGTTCGGGACGCGGACCGGTGGCGGGCGGCGTCGACGATCGCGGAGGTGCAGATCCCGGACACCGTGCAGGCCGTGCTCGCCGCCAGGATCGACCTGCTGGATCCCGTGGAGAAGCGCGCCCTCCAGCGCGCCGCGGTCGTCGGTCGCGTGTTCTGGCCGGGGCCAGTCGGACGTCTGCTGAACGGGGACCGGGAGCACCTGCGTTCGACGCTCGACCGTCTGGAGGAGCGCGATATGGTCCTGTCGCGCCTCTCGTCGTCGATCGCGGGAGAGCCGGAGTTCATCTTCAAACACATCCTGACGCGCGAGGTCGCCTACGAGAGCCTCCCGCGGCGCGAGCGGGCGGGCGCGCACGCGGCGGTCGCGTCGTGGATCCAGGAGACCACGGGTGCGCGCGCAAAGGAGTTCGTCGAGCTCCTCGCCTACCACTGTCTCGAGGCCTACCTGGGGGCGCGCGACGACGGGCTCGCGCCGACGGAGGTCGAGGACCTGCGCCTCCGGGCGTTCCGGGCGCTGCTCGGCGTGGCGGCCGAGGCGCATCGTCGGTTCGCTCTCGCGAAGGCCACCTCTGCGATCGAGCAGGCGCTCAGGATCGCGTCGGGACCGCTCGAGCGGATCACCGCCCTCGAATGGGAGGGAGTGATCACCCGCAGCGACTACCAGGGCGACGCGTCGTGGCGATCGTTCAAGGAGGCGATCGATCTGCGGCTCAGGCACAGCCCACATGACCGCCGGGCGGTCGCGTGGGCGTGCGTGAACGGGCTCGAGAACCCGCTCCGATGGCCGGGATCGATGAAGGCGTTCCCCGAGATCGACGAGGTGAGGCGCTACCTGGCGATCTGCGCCGACCACGTCGATGACGAGCGGAGCGAGGAGGGGATCCGCCTGCGTACGCTGCGTGCCTTCGAACC
>DASUMC010000119.1:0-4428 GCA_036277855.1 Actinomycetota bacterium | reverse complement strand
TACCCGCAGGTCCGGCACACGAGGATCTCGGGATCCTGCTGATAGTCGAGCTCACCCCGATCGTTCGGGCACACCAGGATCTCGAGCAGCTCGGCGTCGAGTGTCACGTCGGTCCTCCTTCGCGGATCAGCTCCAGGAGCTCGGAGGTCTTTTCCTCCAGGAGCTCCTCGGTCTTCGCCTCCACGTTCAGCCGCAGGAGCGGTTCGGTGTTGCTGGGCCGAACGTTGAACCACCAGTCCTCGAACTCTACCGTCAGCCCATCCGTGCGGTCCGGGCGGCCGTCCTCGTACGCGGAGGCGAGCTCCTCGATCTTGGCGTCCTGGTCGTCCACGCGCGAGTTGATCTCACCCGAGTCGTGGTACCGCTTGAATGGCGCCAGCACCGCCGACAGCGGCTCGGACGAGCGCGAGAGCCGCTCGAGGACCACGACCGCGGCGATCAAGCCCGAGTCCGCTCGGTAGTTCTCGCGGAAGTAGTAGTGGCCGGAGTGCTCGCCGCCGAAGACGGCCCCGGTCTCGGCCATCACCTGTTTGATGAACGAGTGACCGACCCGCGTTCGGATCGGTTCACCCCCGTGCTCCCGGATCACCTCGGGCACGGCCCAGGAGCAGATCAGGTTGTAGACGATCCTCGCGCCCGGGTGCCGCTCGAGCATCGCGGTCCCCACCAGCGCGGTGACCTCCGAGCCGCTCACCCCGTCCGCGCGTTCGTCGACCAGGAACACGCGGTCCGCGTCGCCGTCGAACGCCAACCCGACGTCGGCCGTACGGGCGAGGAGCTCGCGTTTGAGGTCCCGCTGGTTCTCGGGGTCGATCGGGTTGGCGGGATGGTTCGGGAACGTCCCGTCGAGCTCGGGGTACAGATGCACGAGCGTCATCGGTAGTCGCTCGAACACCGGCGGGACCACCAGTCCCCCCATGCCGTTGGCCGTGTCGGCCACCACCGTGAGCGGTCGCATCGCCGACACGTCGACGAACGAGAGCACATGCTCGACGTACGCCTCGAGCATCTCCTCCCGCCGGGTGGCGCCCCTTGCCGCGTCCGGGCCGAACGCGCTGCGTTCGGCCAGGTCGCGGATCTCGTCCAGTCCGGTGCCCTGCCCGACGGGTCTGGCGCCGGGGAGGCAGAACTTCATCCCGTTGTACTCGGGGGGGTTGTGGCTCGCCGTCAGCATGATGCCCGCGACCGAGCGCGAGCCGGATGTGAAGTACAGGAGATCGGTCGACGCAAGCCCGATGTCGATGACGTCGGTCCCTCGGGACGTGATGCCCTCGCTGAGCGCGGCGGCGAGCGACGGGGACGAGAGGCGGCAGTCCCTCCCGATCGCGACGGCGTCGACCCCGGACCACTCGGCGAACGCGGCTCCGATCGAACTCGCGAGATCCTCGTCGAGCTCGTCGGGGACGACGCCGCGGACGTCGTAGGCCTTGAAGAGGCGTCCGAGATCTCGGTGCGGCGACACGGTCACCGCATCGTACTGAACCCCTTTGCCGTCAGGTTCGGGGCTGCAGCACCGAGCCGATGACCGAGCGGAGCGGGACGCTCTCGCCGTCCCGATACCACCACTTCGACTCGCACATGTGACAGGTGGTGAAGGACAGATCGTTCTCGCTCACGTTCATCGAGATCGTGATCAGGTCGCCCTGGTGACAGACGGGGCAGGTGCCCTCCCGCTTCTCGTTCATGCACCTATCCTCGGCCGCGACCGCCCTCGGAGCCCATAGCCCGACGCGCTCAACTCTGGGGGTCACCGCGGGCTCCGGCCGCATCCTCCGAGGGGTGGCCCGACCGATCGTCCGGGGGATGGCCCGGGTACGCCGAACGCACGCGGCCGCCCGCCGTCAGGCCGAGACGGCCTGTCGGAGCCCGTCGCCGGCGATCGTCCACCCGAGCGGCGGTGTGAGCCGGGCACCGTGGTCCGAGCACAGGTCGACGAGATGCGGGTCGGGCTCGTCGACGAGGGGCCCCAGCTCGATCTCTCGGGCCTCGTAGCGGACCAGGGCCGTCGTGGCGGCGGGCACCGAGCAGCCGATCCTGGAACAGGTCCGCACGAAGGGGGATGCTAGATCACACGGATGTGATTTCAAGCACGGTCCGGAACTGGGGGGACCCGCGCGGGAATCCTGCGGACGCGGCGCGGGGATCGAACCCCAAACGAGATGTACTCCGCGGTGGCCGCCGGGTCACCCCTTTGGTCTCCGCGGAGTACTGGATGAGCCTATCTCGGCCCGAGGGCTCGAGCAAGGGCGGATCTCCCGGGCCGGACAGAAAGAGTGACAGGGACGGTCGTCGGCTAGGGCTTGATGATGACGCGCGTGCCCATGTCGACGAGGTCGAACAGCTCCTCCGAATCCGAGATGTACATCCGGATGCAGCCGTGCGACGCGTACGTCCCGATCGACGACGAGCTGTAGGTCCCGTGGATGCGGATCCCGGGGGCGTTGAGGTAGATCGCCCTGGTGCCCAGCGGGTTGCCCGGGCCGGGCGCGATCATCGGGGGCAGGTCCGCGCCCCACGTATCTTCTGCCGGGTTGTACCAGGTGGGGTTCTCGCGCTTGTCCACGACCTCCCATGTCCCGACGGGCGTGGTGTAGCCGGCGGCGGCGGTCGCGACCGGGTAGTTCGCCACCACCCTGAGCCCGTCGTACAGGTACAGGTGGTTCTCGGACAGATCCACGACGATCGACTGACCGAGTGCGGCCGTCGTCACCGAAGGCTCGACCGTTCGGACCGGGACCTCGACCGCGTCGGTCCGCTCCCCGAGGGCCTCGAGGATCTGGTCGGTGGCCGCGCCGATCGCCAGCTCGCGGCCCGTGTGCGACCGATTCGTCACGAGCTCGCCGTCCACGAGCGCGAACCGGGCGTCGACCGCGGGGATGGCCACCTCGTCGAACGCCTGCTGCACGAATGCCTTGACCTCGCGCCGGTGCTCGTCGAACCGAAGGTCGAGCGACACATCCACCGGGACGTCGCGCAGGCGGTGGTAGACGCGCGACGTAAGCGACAGGTCGTCCGCGACGGCGAGTGCCCTCGCGACCGCCCCCTCGACGTCGGCCGTCATCCCGAGCGAGGCAGGCGTGACGTTCCAGCTGTGGCCGGCGGCCTCCACGACCAGCTCGCCGTAGAGCGTCTGCTCGGCGAGCTCGCGGAGGGTTCGGACGGCCTCGTCGCGCTTCATCCCGCCGACGTCGACGCCGCCCACCGACACGCCGGGGAGGATCCGGTCCGAGGTCGAGGCGTCGTACCGGTAGGCCGCGAACGTGGTCCCCGCCGTGGCGACCGCCAGCACGCCGATCGTCACCGCGGCGATCACCCATCGCCCGCCCCGTCGATGTTTCGCTCGTGCCAACGTCCCGACCCGTCCTCGTCGTAGTCCAGCCTCGCGGCGGTTGCCGTGAGACACATCATCCTATTCGGCGTGCCGAGCGTCCAGACCTGAGCCTGGGCTTACACGACTCCTTCGGGGATCGCGATCCCGAGCGCGACCGCGTAGGTCGCGAACCCGTCGTGACCGAGCGAGTAGGACGCGGCCGCCGGGATGAAGGTTCCGGAGGTCGCCTCCGCCCTCACCCCGGCCTCGGGGGCGACCCGGAGGAACTCCTCGGGCACCTCCACGGTCGAGCCCGGCGGCACCCTCACGCTGATCTGCTCGGCGGGCCCCGGGGAGAGGAAACCGAGCGTGACGACCGCGGACTCGACGCCAGGGTTGGCCAGCACGAGGCCGGGGTTCGAGGGTTCCCCGGCGACGGCGGGCAGGACGATCCATGACGGCGCGGGCAGGGCCCCGGTGACGGACGCCTGGTCCGAGACCACCCCGAACGTCCGCCGAACGACCGCCACGTCCTGCCCCGACACCGTGAGGCGGACCGAGGTTGGGCCCGAGGTCGTGGCCGGGAAGGTCCGAGCGGCGGCGGCCGGCATGCTCGCTTCCGCGAGACCCGCCAAGACCTGCGCCGGTCCGCCCCGGACCAAGATGTCGCCGTCGAACGTGACCCGAGGTCCCCCGTTGGCCGCGCCCGCGCTCATGACGACGAGCTCGGTTCGGCCGGCGTCGGCGCCGCCGGGGAAGGTGAGGGCTCCCGGGGGGGTTCCGAGATACCCGAGGGCGGACCTGATCCCGCCGGTGTCCGACACGCCGAGCGTCGCGGCCGCGACCCGTCCGACGGACACGTCGACGAGCGCAGAGACGGTGAGTTCGCCGAGGACCACGTCGCCAAGGTCGAACGCGACGCTGCGGAAAGGGCGCAGGGCGACGTCGGTGAGCGAGCCGGTGATGACCGGGTCCGGGCGTTCGGACAGCAGCGTGATCGAGAAGACGGCCTCGCGGGCAAACGGGTTCATCACGACGACGTAGTCGTGATCCTTCTCGACGTCGGTCGCGCCGTCCGGCAGGAACCAGCGACCGCCGGCCGCCGGGGCGCACGGCTC
>DASUMC010000118.1:0-7720 GCA_036277855.1 Actinomycetota bacterium | reverse complement strand
CGGAAGGTCGCCGCTCGATGATCTCGTTCCTCGAGGGCGACGTCGCCGAACGCTCGGGGGCGCGCGTGGTGATCTCGGTCGGCGGCGTCGGCTACGAGGTGCAGGTTCCGGCGTCGACGCTGGCGAAGCTTCCGCCCGTCGGGAGACCGACCCGCATCTACACGCGGATGGTGGTACGCGACGACGCGATGACGCTGTTCGGATTCGCCAACGCCGACGAGCGCGAGTTCTTCGACCTCCTCGTCACCGTGAACGGCATCGGGCCCAAGGTCGCTCTCGCGTTCCTCAGCGTCCTGAGTCCCGACGCGTTCCGGCGCGCGGTCTCCTCGAATGATGTCGCCGCGCTCACCGTCGTCCCCGGCGTCGGGAAGAAGGTCGCGCAGCGGGTGGTCCTGGACCTGAAGGACAAGCTCGGCGCGGAGGACGTGGTGATCATCGACGGTCCGCTCGCCGACGTGCGCGAGGCGCTGCTCGCGCTCGGACTGTCCCAGAAAGAGGCGAGCGACGCGATGACCGGTCTCACCAGCCAGGACGGCTCGTCGGTGGAAGATCTGCTCCGTGAGGCGCTCCAGCGCATCGGGCGCGGGTAGGGTGATCGACGACGTGACCCAGGACGAGCGGATCGTCGACCCGGAGGTGCCCGAGGAGGAGCGGGAGTTCGACGCCGCGCTCCGTCCTCGGCGGATCGACGAGTTCGTCGGGCAGGAACGGATCAAGGAGCAGCTCGCCCTCCTGATCG
Organism: Actinomycetota bacterium; assembly: GCA_036277855.1. GTDB lineage: Bacteria > Actinomycetota > UBA4738 > UBA4738 > HRBIN12 > DASSJM01. Next base: position 6,981 of record DASUMC010000118.1, on the reverse strand, counting down.
ACGGCGCCCGCGCGCGAGGCGAGACCGTCGACCACCTTCTGTTCTCCGGGCCCCCCGGGCTGGGCAAGACCACGCTCGCCGGCATCGTCTCGAACGAGCTCGGCGTCGGGTTCCAGCCGACGTCCGGGCCCGCGCTGGACCGGCCGGGCGACCTGGCGGCGATCCTGACCAACCTCGAGGAGGGCGACGTCCTGTTCGTGGACGAGATCCACCGGATGCCGCGCGCGGTGGAGGAGGTCCTGTACCCGGCGCTCGAGGACTTCAAGCTCGACGTGGTGCTCGGCAAGGGCCCGAGCGCACGGAGCATCCGTCTCGACCTGCCGAGGTTCACCCTGGTCGGCGCGACGACGCGCCCGGGGCGGATCACGCTGCCGTTGCGCGAGCGGTTCGGGTTCTCCCCCCGGCTGGATTACTACTCGACCGACGATCTGGGGGCGATCGTGCGGCGATCCTCCCGCATCCTCGGCGTTTCGATCGACGCCGAGGGGACCCACGAGATCGCCAGGCGCTCCCGCGGCACCCCGCGGGTCGCGAACCGACTCCTGCGGCGGGTTCGCGACTTCGCCCAGGTGCGCCACGACGGCGACGTCACCTCCGACGTCGCGAAGGCGGGGCTCGAGCTGTTCGAGGTGGACGAGGAGGGCCTGGACAAGCTCGACCTCGCGATCCTGTCCACGGTGGTCGTCAAGTTCGGCGGAGGGCCCGTCGGGCTCTCGACGCTGTCGGCGGCCGTGGGGGAGGAGAGCGACACGATCGAGGACGTCGTCGAGCCCTACCTGCTCCAGCTCGGGCTCCTCCAGCGCACGCCGAGGGGCCGCCTGGCGACCGAGCGTGCCTACCGGCACCTCGGGGTCTCGCCCGAGGGGGTCCTGCCGCTCGCCTGACCGTCGGCCCGCGTGAACCCCGGCCCCGCGAACGGCGAACGGAGCCGTAGCCTGTATGCTGCGTGGTCACCCCGTAGGAGGTTGGTCGACGCATGGTGTTCGGGATCCTCGCTCAGGACAGCGCCAACGGCGGAAGCTCGCTCGTTGGTCTCGCGCTGCCGATCCTCCTGATCGTGGGCTTCTACTTCCTGCTCATCCGGCCGCAGCGGAACCGCCAACGCGCGCAGCAGGCGCTCGTCGCCTCGCTCGAGGTCGGCGACGACATCATGACCACCGGCGGGATCTTCGGCACGATCGTCGAGATCGACGACGACGAGGGCACCGTGACCGTCGAGATCGCCCCCGGCACCCGGATCCGCATGCTGCGACAGGGCATCTCCCAGCGCTTCGTCGAGGACGGCGACGAGACGGCCGATGAGGGGATCGACCGGGAGCCGTGAGCGCCGAACCGGCACCGGCCGAGGGCCCGTCGGAGCCGGCCGAACCGGCCAGCCAGCCCGAAGGCATCACCCTCGAGGTCGTGCAGCAGGACGAGGAGCTCTCGTCGTTCATCGCGGCGGCCGACCGGGTGATGGAGGGGCTCGGGTACACCGAGCACGGGTTCCGCCACGCGAACCTCACCGCCCGGATCGCGTTCAACGTCCTGTCCCGGGCCGGGTTCGACACGCACACCGCCAACCTGGCCTGTGTGGCCGGCTACCTTCACGATGTGGGGAACATGATCAGCCGCTACGCGCACGGTCAGACGGGCGGCGTCCTGGTCTACCAGGCTCTGCGCGACCGGGTGCCCTCCACCGACCTCGCGCAGATCGTGGCCGCCGTGGCGAATCACGAGGAGGACAACGGGTACGCCGTCTCGCCGGTCGCGGCCGCGGTGATCCTGGCGGACAAGTCCGACGTCCACCGGAGTCGGGTCCGCAAGTCCGGCCAGATCGAATTCGACATCCACGACCGCGTGAACTTCGCCGTCGAGCAGTCGTTCCTGCGGGTAGACTCCGTCGCGAAGACCGTGAGCCTCGAGCTGACGATCGACACGAAGATCAGCCAGGTCATGGAGTACTTCGAGATCTTCCTCGGGCGCATGCAGCTGTGCCGCCTCGCGGCCGAGGTGCTGCATTGCAGGTTCAAACTCTTGATCAACGGCGCCGAGCTCGCATGAGCGAGGCGGAAGGATCCCGATGAGGAAGAAGCAACGATCGCTCTGGGTCGCGCTGGCGCTGGTAGGGTTGCTCGCCGTCGGCTCGATCGCCCTGCTGGGTACCGGGACGCGCCCGATCCTCGGTCTTGACCTCGAGGGCGGCGTCTCGGTGATCCTGTCCGCCCCGGACGGGACGCCGGACAGCGTGATGAACCAGGCGTTGGAGAACATCCGCAACCGCATCGACGCGTTCGGGACGGCCGAACCGCTCCTGTTCGTCACCGGCAACACGATCGAGGTCCAGATCCCCGGACTGGCGCGCGGGACGATCCAGGAGCGGGCCAAGCAGCAGTCGTGCATCCTCGACGATGAGGGGAACGTCTATCCGTGTTTCGGCACACAGGACGCCGCCGACGCGGAGCTCGCCGCCGCAAGCGTTCGACCCGTCGTGTCGGCCGTGTGCCTGACCGACGATCCCTCCAACGAGGCGACGCCGACGCTGTTCGACCAGGACGCGCCGTGCGCCGGCACCGAGCAGGACGCAAGCACCGCGCTCGACGCGATCGCCGTCAAGAAGCAGCAGGGGGAGTTCTGCCTGACCGGAACGGGGCTCGCGACGGATCCGTGCTACCCGACCCGGGACGAGGCCGAAGCGGCGTTGAGCTCCATCGAGACGGTGACGTCGCAGAGCTTCTGCATCCAGGGCACGGGTAGGGAAACGCTCACGAGCGATCTGGGGGCCGCGTGCGCCCAGTCGCAGGATGATGCCCAGGCGCTGCTCGACGGCATGACGATCCGGAACGCGGACACGCAGTTCTGCGTCGTGAGCTCGGCCGGGGAGAACCTGGGGTGCTTCCTCGATCGCGAAGACGCCGAGGCCAGGCTCCAGGAGACCGGCCAGGAGCGCTTGCTCCAGGTGATCGGTGAGACGGCTCGCCTCGAGGAGCGCCAGGTCCTCGGCGTGCTCAGCCCGACGGACCCCGAGTACGCGTCGAACCCGCTGACCTGCGGCACCCCCGCCGAGCAGGCGACCGAGGAGTGCTCGTTCGAGGCGCTCAAGGACCAGAAGGTCGTCTTCAAGTCACGTGACGACGCCACCAAGTACCAGCTCGGTCCGGTCGAGATCACGGGGGACGCGATCGACAAGGCCACGGCCGTGTACAACGCGGGATCGTCGACGTCGGTGGGGCAGGGATGGGAGATCCGGTTCGACCTGACCAACGAGGGATCCGACACCTTCGGAGACGTCACGACCCGCCTCGTCGACCAGCAGCTCGCGATCGTCGTCGACGACCAGGTGATCTCGGCGCCGACCGTCGAGGGCCCGATCACGAACGGCACGGGCGTGATCACCGGCAGCTTCGACGAGAGGCGCGCCAAGGACCTGGCGACGCAGCTGAACGCCGGAGCCCTGCCGGTGGAGCTCACCACCCAGCAGGTCCTGACCGTGAGCCCGACCCTGGGCGACGAGTCGCTGCAGCAGGGGCTCGTCGCGGCGATCGCGGGGCTCGTGTTGCTGGCGGCCTATCTGCTGTTCTACTACCGGATCCTGGCGGTGGTGGCGTGGGTCGGGATGACGATCTGGGCGATCCTCGCGCTCGGGCTCGTGGCGCTGGCGGGCAGATCGATCGGGTACAACCTCACGCTCGCCGGCGTCGCGGGGCTCGTCATCTCGCTCGGGGTCACCGCCGACTCCTACATCGTGTTCTTCGAGCGGCTGAAGGACGAGGTCCACGCCGGACGCTCGCCCCGAGCCGCGGTCGCACCCGCGTTCAAGCGGTCGTTCCGGACGATCGTGGCCGCTGACCTCGTGACCGCGATCGCGGCGGCGGTCCTGTACGTCACCGCGATCTCCTCCGTGCGTGGGTTCGCGCTCACGCTGGGTGTGGCCACGCTGCTGGACCTGTTCGTCGTCTACTTCTTCAAGCGTCCGGCGGTGTCGCTGCTCACGCGCAGCGAGCGGCTCGTGAACTGGCGCGTGATGGGCATCAGGGCGGGTCTGGCGGCGGATCGAGAGCTCAGGGCCCCGGATGGGGTGCCGGCGATCGCGGGGGGGTCGGAATGAGCCTGCGGCGCGCCTTCGACACGTTCCGCGGATATCGCCACCCGGAGTTCCACATCATCCAACGGCGCCGTCGCTGGTTCATCCTCTCGGGCTCGGCGATCGTCATCTCGATCGTCGCGCTCGTGTTCCTCGGGCTGAACTACTCGATCGACTTCACCGGCGGCACGCTGATCGAGTATCGGCTCTCCAAGGACGTGACCGTCGAACAGGTGCGCGGCCTCCTCGCACAGGCTCCGTTCGACCGCGCGACCGCCGAGGTGCAGATCGTGGGCGGCGACCAGGTCTCGATCCGGACCACGGCCCTGACCGACCTCACCGCCGCCGAACGCACGCAGCTGTTCGCGGCGCTCGCGCAGCAGACCGGGATCAGTCCGGACGACATCAGCGCGCAGGTGGTCGGGCCGACGTGGGGGGAGCAGATCTCGCGACAGGCCCTGGTCGGACTGGTGATCGTCCTGTTCGCGATCACCCTGTACATCACGCTGCGGTTCGAATGGAAGATGGCCATCGGCGCGATGGCCGCCATGCTGCACGACGTCCTGATCACGGCCGGCGTCTACGCGCTCACCGGCCGCGAGGTCTCGCCGCCGACCGTGATCGCGATCCTGACGATCCTCGGGTTCTCGCTGTACGACACCGTGGTGATCTTCGACAAGGTGAAGGAGAACACCGAGTCGACCGCGCTGCTGGGCCGGGACACATACGAGGGCGTGGCGAACTACTCGATGAACCAGGTGCTGATGCGGTCGGTCAACACGTCGCTCGTGGTGATCCTGCCGATCCTGTCGCTGCTGCTGTTCGGAGGCGACACGCTGAAGGACTTCGCGTTCGCGATGCTGATCGGCGTCGTTGTCGGTGCGTACTCCTCGATCTTCGTCGCCACGCCGATCCTGGTGGTCCTGAAGGAGCGCGAGCCCAGGTACCAGCAGCTCCGGGCGCGCCTCGAGCGGGGGGGCAAGGCGGAGCGCCGACTGCGTGCCGTCCCGGCGAACGGACAGGAGACGGCCGAGGAGGAACCGGAGGCCGCGCCGGCCGTCGTGGCCGCCGCCGGCGGGTCCCGACAGGCCGGCAGGAGCGGGCAGTCGTCCTCGCGCCCGCGCCCGAAGAGCAAGCGACGCCCGCCCGCCAAACGCCGGCGGAGGTGACACCGTGGATGTCGATCAGCTGAAGGCGCTCGTCCGAGACGTGCCCGACTTCCCGCAGGAGGGCGTCCTGTTCAAGGACATCACGCCGCTCCTGGCCGATCCGCTCGCGTTCTCGACGGTGATCGACATGATCGTCGTGCACTTCGGGCGCGGCAACGTCGACAAGGTGGTAGGGATCGAGGCACGCGGGTTCATCCTGGCGTCGCCGGTGGCGTACCATTTCGGCGCGGGCTTCGTGCCGGTCCGCAAGGTGGACAAGCTGCCCTGGGAAACCGAATCGGCCGAGTACGAGCTCGAGTACGGGACGGCGACGCTCGAGATCCATCGGGACGCCGTCGCATCCGGCGAGCGGGTGCTGATCGTCGACGACGTCCTGGCGACCGGGGGGACCTCGCGGGCGACCGCCGAGCTGGTCGAGCGGATCGGCGGCAAGGTCGTCGGGATCGCGTGCCTGATCGAGCTCGAGTTCCTGCACGGTCGCGAAAGGCTCGAGGGCCACGACCTGTACACGCTCCTGCGTTACTGAGACCCGTTCGGGTCGTTGCCCCGGCTCGTTGCCTCCATCGGGAACCGCCACCCCGATCCGCGTGCACCTGCGGCGTAGACTTGGTGTCCGGGGCGAGAGGCGAGCGTGGACACGGGCGAGGAGGTCAGGACCGAACGGCGCGGCGGCATCCTGTCGCGCCTGCGCTCGGGTGAGCCCGAGGCGTACGACGGCATCGATGCGCTCGTCCGGACCGTCAAGGGCTACAACGCCAAGGCGGACCTGAAGGAGATCGAGCGCGCCTACCGATTCGCCGCCGAGCACCACGAGGGCCAGAAGCGCCTGTCGGGCGAGGACTTCATCGAGCACCCGCTCGCCGTTGCCCAGATCCTGGCCGACCTGGGTCTGGACACCACGACCCTGGAGGCGGCGCTCCTGCACGACACCGTCGAGGACACCGACGTGAGCGTGGCCGACCTCGAGTCCGGGTTCGGGCCCGAGGTCTCGCGGATCGTGGACGGCCTCACCAAGCTCGACGCGCTCTCCTTCCGCAGCCGGGAGCACGAACAGGCGGAGAACGTCCGCAAGATGATCGTGGCGATGGCGGGCGACATCCGGGTCCTGCTGATCAAGCTCGCCGACCGACTGCACAACATGCGCACGCTCTCCGCGCTCCCGAAGGACAAGCAGCGGCGGATCGCCACCGCGACGCTCGAGATCTACGCGCCGCTCGCGCACCGGCTCGGCGTCCAGCAGGTCAAGTGGGAGCTCGAGGACCTGTCGTTCAAGACGCTGCACCCCGGGCCGTACCACGAGATCGCGAGCCTCGTCGAGAAGCGGCGCGGCGAGCGGCAGCAGTACGTCGAGGGCGTGCTCGAGGCCGCTCGCGCGAGGATCCGCGAGGCGGGGCTCAAGGCCGAGGTGGAGGGCCGCCCGAAACACCTGTACTCGATCTACGAGAAGATGGTGGTCGGCGGCAAGGAGTTCAACGAGATCTACGACCTCGCCGGCATCCGGGTCCAGGTCGACTCGGTGCGCGATGTCTACGCGGCGCTCGGCGCGATCCACTCGCTGTGGAAGCCGGTCCCGGGGCGGTTCAAGGACTACATCGCGATGCCCAAGTCGAACATGTACCAGTCGCTGCACACGACCGTCGTCGGACCGCAGGGCCGTCCGATCGAGGTACAGATCCGCACCAGGGAGATGCACCGGACCGCCGAGTACGGGATCGCCGCCCACTGGCGGTACAAGGAGGGGCGCGACGG
>DASUMC010000117.1:0-10516 GCA_036277855.1 Actinomycetota bacterium | reverse complement strand
GTAGGTACTCGTCGGGGTCGAAGAGGACGTGCGCCACCCATGCCCCGCAGATGGCGCTGAGCAGCGGTCCGCGAACCCAGAACACCCATCCGCGATGCGAGATCATCGGCGCCCAGCATGCCAGGCGCAATAGCCGGGGGGCAACCACCGGGTCGGCGCCTCTTTTTCAGCTCTCGCTACTCCTGCTGTTAACACGCCTCCCATACCGCCTGACTAGCCGTTGTTGCCAGCAAGTGCATTCGTCCAGCTCCGAAACTCGAGTCCCACTGACGTCAACCAGCCGTCAACCGAGGCGATCCGCGAGCCCGTGACCAGCGGCTTTGCGGCGGAACGTGTTCGGCCATCACCGTCTCTGAGCCCGATTGGCCTGCCTGAGCGGATGTTTGACCCGGGGGTGTTTCCCCCCTCTCGGCGCCCTACGCCTGCGTCAACCTCCTGTCAACTGAAGGCCGCAGAGAGACCCATTTCCCTGCTAAACCGCTATAGAGGCACGTGCGACAGGACCATGATCCGCGGCTCCGTCATCTCCTCCATCGCGTACCGCAGGCCCTCGCGTCCGAACCCGGAGTCCTTCGAACCCCCGTACGGCATCTGGTCGGCCCGGAACGCCGAGACGTCGTTCACGATGATGCCGCCGACGTCGACGTCGCGATGGGCCTGGAAGGCGCGGTTGATATCGTTGGTGAACACGCCCGCCTGCAGCCCGTAGCGCGAGTCGTTCACCGTGGCGATCGCGTCTTCGAAGGTCTGGTACGGGCTGATCGTGACCACCGGGCCGAAGATCTCCTCGCGGCAGACCTTCATGTCCGGCTTCACGTCCGCGATCAGCGTCGGGGAGTAAAACGGCTCCTCGGCCTTCCCGCCGGTGAGCACGGTCGCCCCCTGGGTCACCGCCTCCTGCACCCACGAGTCGATCCGGCCGACCTCCGACTTCTGGATCACCGGGCCGACGTCGACCGTCGGGTCCATCGGGTCGCCCACCTTCAGGCTCTCGACCTGCTTCACGAGCCGAGCCGCGAAGTCCTCGTAGACCTCCGACTGCACGAGCACGCGCTGCACGCTGATGCAGCTCTGTCCCGCCTGGTAATAGCCGCCGAACGCCACCCGCTGGGCCGCCAGGTCCAGGTCGGCGTCCGAATGCACGATCACGCCGGCGTTGCCGCCCAGCTCGAGCGTGACCCGCTTCTTCGGGTCCAGCCCCTTCAGGTACCAGCCGATGTCGCTCGAGCCCGTGAACGAGATCTTGCGGAACCGCTCGTCCCTGGCCATCCCGTCGGCGACCTTGGAGGAGACGGGCAGCACCTGGAACATCCCGTGCGGAAGGTCCGTCTGGTCGAACAGCTCCGCCAGGCGGAGCGACCCGAGCGGGGTGGCCGACGCCGGCTTCACGACGATCGGCGCGCCGACCGCGAGCGAGGGCGCCACCTTGTGCGCCACCAGGTTGAGGGGGAAGTTGAACGGCGTGATCCCGAGGACGGGTCCGTAGGGAAACCGCCGGATCAACCCCACGCGTGAGCCGAGCGAGGCCTCGGTGTCGAGACGGATCAGCTCGTCGTCGCCGCGGCGGAGCACTTCGCTGGCCCACCGGAACGTGGACACGGCCCTCGTGGCCTCGACCGTCGCCCACTTGAGCGGCTTGCCGCCCTCCTTGGCGATCAGCTCGGCGTTCTCCTGGATCGTCTCGCCCAGGCGCCGGGAGATGTGGTCGAGCGCCTCGGCGCGTGCGTGCACGGGCAGGCGGCTGGACTCGGGGAAGGTCTCGGCAGCTGTCGCGATCGCCTCCTCGACGTCCTCGGCCCCCGGGACGCCGACCTCGGCCACCACGCTGTCGTCAAAGGGGCTGCGGACCTCGAAGCTCTCGGACCCGGTCCGCCACTCCCCGTTCACCAGGAACGGACGAACGGTCATCGTGCGCTCACTTCCTTCCACTTCCTCTGGCCCCTTCCTCTGGCCCCTTCCTCTGGCCCCTTCCTCTGGCCCCTTCCTCTGGCCGCCTCCTGCGGGCGTGTCGTCTTAGTCGAGCGACGCCATCACGTGCTTGACGTTGGTGTACTCCTCGATCGAGTAGATCGACATGTCCTTGCCGTACCCGCTCTGCTTGTACCCACCGTGCGGCATCTCGGGCGTGAGCGGGATGTGGGTGTTGATCCACACCGTGCCGAACTGCAGCTTGCGCGACATCCGCAGGGCGCGGCCCACGTCCCGGGTCCACACCGAGGCCGCCAGGCCGTAGTCGACGCCGTTGGCCCACGCGAGCGCCGTGTCCTCGTCCGTGAACTGCTGCACGGTCACGACCGGACCGAAGACCTCGTTCTGGATGATCTCGGAGTCCTGGGCGATGTCGGTCACGACCGTGGGCGCGTACCACGAGCCCGGCTGGTCGATGACCTCGCCGCCGATCTTGATCGTGGCGCCGTACCCCTTCGCGCGCTCGACGAACCCGCTGATGCGCTCGAGCTGCGTGGCCGAGACCACGGAACCCATCGCGGCCTCGTCGTCGAAGATGTCGCCCACCTTCATCTCGGAGACCTTCGACACGACCTCGGAGACCAGATCGTCGTAGACCTTCGGGCCGGCCAGCACGCGCGTGGCCGCCGTGCAGTCCTGACCCGAGTTGAAGAAGCCGGCGATCTGGATCCACTCGGCCGCGCTGGCCACGTCGGCGTCGTCGAACACGATCACCGGAGCCTTGCCGCCGAGCTCGAGGTGCACGCGCTTCAGTGTGTCCGCAGCGTTCTTCGCGATCAGCCGGCCGGTCGAGCTCTCGCCGGTGAGCGAGACGATCCCGACGTCGGGGTGCTTGACGATCGCGTCACCCACGGGCTCGCCGTCGCCGGTCACGACGTTGAAGACACCCGGCGGGAAGACCTCGGCCTCGGCGATCCACTGCGCGAACTTCAGCAGCGTGAGCGGTGTGTTCTCGGCGGGCTTGATGACGATGGTGTTGCCGGCCGCGAGCGCCGGCCCGAGCTTCCACGCGGCCATGTACAGCGGGTAGTTCCACGGCGCGATCAGCCCGGCCACGCCGATCGGCTCGCGCCGCAGGATGCTCGTGTACCCCTTCATGTACTCGCCGGCCGCCAGGCCCTCGAGCACGCGGGCGCCCGAGGCGAAGAAGCGGAACTGGTCGGCGATGACCGGGACCTCCTCGGACATCGTGAGCGCGAGCACCTTGCCGACGTTCTCGGACTCGAGGCGGCCGATCTCGTCCCCGTGCTCCTCGACGATGTCGGCCATCTTCAGGAGCGCGCGCATGCGCTCGCCGGGGGTCGCGTCGGACCAGGTCTCGTCGTAAGCCTTCCTGGCGGCGGCGACGGCCCGATCCACGTCCGCGGCCGTCCCCTCGGGAACCTCGGCGATCGCGTCGCCGGTGGCGGGGCTGAGGATCTCGCGAGTGTTGCCGTCGGAGGCGTCCGTCCACTCGCCGCCGATGAGCATCTTGTAGGACGAATCGGCCATCTCGGACCTCCACCTTCCTCTGAGGGACCCCGGAAGGGGTCGAGGGCTGTTCAGCCAGAGTATGCCGAAAAGCGCAGAACGCCGCCTCGCCGCTCGGCCCGGGGTGACCTCTTTCCGGGCGCCCGGTCGTAGTCTGGAGGTTCGGGAGGTGGTGCCGATGCGCCGTTACCTGGTCGTCGCCAACCAGACCCTCGCCGGCGAACCCCTGGTCTCACGGCTCCACGAGCTCTCGCGTGCCGGCCCGTGCACGTTCTTCCTGATCGTGCCGGCCACGCCTCCGCGGGACCACCCGTGGACCGAGGGCGAGGCCCGCGCCACGGCAGGAGCCCGCCTGGACGAGGCCCTGATGCGGTTGTCTGGACAGGAGGTGAAGGTCGAGGGCGAGGTGGGCGACGGGAACCCGATGCTCGCGATCGACGACGCGATCCGCGACCACGGGCCGTTCGCCGAGATCATCCTGTCGACCCTGCCGCCGGGCGCCTCGAGGTGGCTCCGGCTCGACCTGCCACACCGCGTTTCCGCGAGCTTCGGGCTGCCGATGACGCACATCGTGGGCGAGCCCGCGCCCGTGGCCGCGCCGAAGCGGTAGGCGGGCTCGCTTACGGTTCGCATCGCGTGGGAAACTGGCGCCACCGTTACCAGGAGGCGCACGTGGACATCCCGCAGGAGCGCAAGCTCGTCACCGAGGTTCCCGGCCCCAGGTCGCGCGAGTGGTTCGAGCGCCGGGCCAAGGCCGTCCCGCAGGGCGTGTTCAACATCCATCCGATCGTCACCGCCCGGGCCTCGGGCGCGATCATCGAGGACGTCGACGGCAACCGCCTGATCGACTTCGCCACCGGGATCGCCGTGCTGAACGTGGGGCACACGTCGCCCGAGGTCGTGGCGGCGGCCCAGCGGCAGCTCGAGCTCGACACGCATTCCTGCTTTCACGTGACGGCGAACGAGCCCTACATCGAGCTTGCCGAGCGGCTGAACGCGATCGCGCCCGGGGACCTCGAGAAGAAGACGATGTTCGCGAACTCGGGGGCCGAGGCCGTCGAGAACGCGGTCAAGATCGCACGGAGGGCGACCGGCCGCCAGGCGATCGTGACGTTCGACCACGCGTTCCACGGCCGGACGCTTCTCGCGATGTCGCTCACCGCCAAGGTGATGCCCTACAAGCAGGGCATGGGCCCGTTCGCGCCCGAGATCTACCGGCTGCCGTTCGCCTACCCGTACCGCTGGCCGGGCGGCCCCGAGCGCTGCGCCGAGGAGGCGCTCGACTACGCCCGCGAGGAGATCCACAAGCACATTGGCGAGGAGAACGTCGCCGCGGTGATCCTCGAGCCGATCCAGGGCGAGGGCGGCTTCATCGTCCCGGCGCCGAGCTTCGTGAAGGGGCTCGCAGAGTTCTGCGCCGATCACGGGATCCTGTTCATCGCCGACGAGATCCAGAGCGGGATGGGCCGCGCCGGCCGCTGGTTCGCGATCGAGGACGAGGGCGTCGTGCCCGACCTCATCACGAGCGCGAAGTCGCTCGGCGGCGGCCTGCCGATCAGCGCGGTCACGGGGCGGGGTGACGTCATGGACGCAGTGCACGTGGGCGGCCTCGGCGGGACATACGGGGGCAACCCCGTGGCGGCGGCGGCCGCGCTCGCGGTGCTGGATCAGATCGAGAGGGAGGGTCTGCTCGAACGCTCACGCACGCTCGGCGAGAAGGTGCTCGGGCGGTTGCGAGAGATGCAGGATCGCCACGCGGTGATCGGCGAGGTCCGGGGGCGCGGGATGATGACGGCGATCGAGCTCGTGAGCGATCGCCAGACCAAGGAGCCGCTCGGCGGTCCGGACGGGAACGCGATCGTCAGGCGCTGCCTCGAGGAGGGCCTCGTGATCCTGAAGGCCGGGACCTACGACAACGTCATCCGCCTGCTGCCGCCGCTCACGATCGACGAAGGATTGCTGGACGAGGGGCTCCAGACCCTCGATGACGCGATCGGTGGCTAACGGGCGCCGAGCAGCGCCGATCGCCGAGCACACGGGGACGACGAGCGTAAGAAACACGACGAGGGCGAAGACCCCGATCGCCACGTAGGACGCGGGTTTCGGCGACGTGGGTGCGCCACCCGCGAGGGCCGGGGTCGCGGCAAGCCCGATCCACGACGCGGCCGCGAATATCACGATGAGCCATCGACGCATCGGTCTCCGCCTCCTCCTTCGACTCCATTGGCTGACTCCCCTTCGCGTCCCGGGGTTCCATCGTCGAACGACGACCGACTGCTACCGTCGGCGATGTGGCCGGCCACGACAACCAGAGACCTGAGGGAGATCAGCAGACGGGCGACGAGGTCCTCCCCTCCGAAGTCGGCGCCGAGCGCCGGCGCTCGCTCGTTCGGCGGATCGCGGTCGACGTCACGCCGCTGCGCGTGTCGCGCGACTTCCGGCGACTGTGGATCGGGCTGCTCGCGTCGACGTTCGGGTCGCAGTTCACGATCGTCGCGACGTTCCTGCAGGTGTACAGCCTGACCGAATCGACGGTCGCCGTGGGGCTGATCGGCCTGGTCGGGTTCCTGGCGCTCGTGGCGGGGACCCTGGCGGGTGGGACGTTCCTGGACGCGTTCGACCGGCGGAAGATCCTGATCACCGCGCAGATCGGGTACCTCGCATCCTCGGGCCTGCTGTTCGCGGGGGCCGTCCACGGCGATCCGCCGCTCGCACTGATCTACGTGGCCGTGGCCGGCATCGCCGCGACCAGCGCGATCGACAGCCCGACCCGCAGCGCGATGACCCCCAGGCTGCTGGACAAGGGCCAGCTGCCGGCCGCGGCCGCGCTCAACCAGATCATCTGGAACGGCGCCGGTCTGATCGGGCCTGCGCTCGCGGGGATCGTCGTCGCGGGCTTCGGGTTCTCGTGGGCGTACGCGATCGACCTGATCTCGATCGGCCTGCTGCTGCTCGCCTCGATCTCGATCCGCCCGATGCCGCCTTCCGAGGGGGAACGAGCGGCGGTCGGCTGGCGCGCCGTGAAGGAGGGGTTCGCGTTCCTGCGCGGACGCCAGGTGCTGCAGTCGACGTTCGTGATCGACATCATCGCGATGGTGTTCGGGATGCCCCGGGCGCTGTTCCCGGTGCTGGCACTCATGCAGTTCCATCGAGGCGCGGCGGTGGTCGGGCTCCTGTTCGCGGCGCCCGCCGTGGGTGCGTTCGTGGGCGCGGCGACGAGCGGCTGGGTTGGGCGTATCCGCCACCAGGGGCTGGCGGTGATCTGGGCGGTCGTCGTGTGGGGCGCCGGCATCGCCGCGTTCGGGCTGGTGGGGGCCCACCTGTGGCTCGGGATCCTGTTCCTCGCGATCGCGGGGGCGGCCGACGTGATCTCGGCCGTGTTCCGGAACACGATCCTGCAGGTCACCGTCCCCGAGCATCTCCGCGGCCGGCTGTTCGGCATCCACATCCTGGTGGTGACGGGCGGGCCGAGGCTGGGCGACCTGGAGGCCGGCCTCGTGGCGGCGGCGTTCTCGCCGATGGTGTCGGTGGTTTCGGGCGGGCTCCTGTGCATCGCCGGCGCCGGCCTCGTCGCGTGGCGGGCCCCGTCGTTCCGCCGGTATCACGCGGGCGATCCGGGCTGACTAAGCTCGCGCCCGTGGCCCCACCGCGCGCCGACCTCGTCGAGCTCCGCGTGCTCGACGGTCCGAACCTGTATTTCCCGCGCCCCGCGGTGAAGCTCACGATCGCGGTCGGGGGCTGGCTCGAGGTCCCGGAGGAACGCCTGGCCTCGGCGCTCGAACGGGCGGGCGCGACCGGACGCCCCGGTCGTCCGGGATCGGACCAGCGGCGGCGGACCGTCGCGCGGCTGGCCGCTCGGCTGACATGGCGGCTCGCGACCGCGAGCAGGGTGCGGCTCGCGGTCCGGAGCCGCCCGGGTCCCGAAGCCGATCAGGTCGTGGTCGCGTTCCCGTGGCGGCGGCGCGGCGCGGCCGAGGCGCTCGGGCACGAGGTGGCGCCGCTCCTGCACGAGGTGGGCGGTCGTCGTTCGGTCGAGCGGCTGCTCGCCGAGGCGGCCGCTCGGGTCGCGGCCGTCGAGCCCAGCGACGAGCCCGAGGTCACTGACCCGGACATCCCCGTCGTCTCGATCACCGGGACCAACGGCAAGACGACCACCGTTCGACTGTTGGCCCACATCGTCCGGTCGGCCGGCAAGACCGTGGCCTACTCCTCCACGGACGGGGTCTACCGCGGGGACGGCGAGCTGATCGAGGAGGGCGACTACTCGGGGTTCGGGGGCGCGGCCCGGGCGCTCGCCGAACGCCCCGACGTCGCCGTCTTGGAGACCGCGCGGGGGGGCATCCTGCTCCGCGGGATCGGTGTGCTGCACAACGACGCCGCCGTCGTGACGAACGTGTCCGAGGACCACCTGGGTCTTCACGGGATCCGGACGATCGACCAGCTCTCGGAGGTGAAGGCCACGATCACGCGGATCACCCGGCCGGACGGCTGGGACGTGCTGAACGCGGACGACCCGCGCGTGCTCTCGATGCGGCGGGTCGCGACGGGCCGGCCGTGGCTCTGCTCGCTCGATCCCTGGCACCCGGCGATCCGCGATGCGCTCGCCGCCGGCGGCCGGGCGACGGTGCCCCTCGACGGGTGGATGACCGTCCTCGATGGCTCGTCGTCACGGCCGCTGGTCGAGCTGATCGACGTGCCCGTCACGATCGCCGGCGTTTCGCGCCACAACGTGATGAACGCGATGCAGGCGGCCTCCGCCGCGCTCGCGATCGGGCTGTCAGAACGCGCCGTCGTGAAGGGGTTGAGGACGTTCGTCACCGATCCCGAACGCAACCCGGGCCGGGCGAACCTCTTCGCGCTCGACGGGCGGGTGGTCGTGATCGACTACGCACACAACGAGGCCGGCATGCGGGGGTTCACGGAGATGTGCAACGGCCTGCGCAAGCCCGGACGGGAGGTCTGGCTCGTGATCTGCGCGGCCGGGGATCGGACCGACCAGATCCTGCACGCCTTCGCGTACGCGGCCGCCCGAGGCGCCGACCACGTCACGGTCGCCGAGCTCCTGCGCTACCTTCGCGGCCGCGACCGTCTCGACGTCATCGAGCGTCTCATCGAAGGCGCTCGGGACGGCGGGGCCGACGAGGTGGACGCCTACGCGGACGAGCTCGCGGGGCTCCGCGGCGTGTTGGGACGTTCGGAACGCGGCGACGTGATCGGGGTGACCGCGCTCGGGATGCGGGCCGAGGTGTTCGCTTGGCTGGACGAGACCGGCGCCAAGCCGCTCACACCCGCACGGGTCAAGCAGTTGGTCCGCCGCGCACACGCGGGCCGGGATGCACCTGCGACGAGCCGGCGCTAGAGGCCGAGGCGCTCCCCGGCCAGACGCGTCCCATCGACGCGAGCCCGGATCTTCTCGAACGCGACGTCGCGCGAGGTCGACGTGTCGTCTCCGAACGGCGAGAAGCCGCAGTCGTCCGTCGTGCCGAGTTGGTCCTGCGGCAGGCGCTCCGCCGCCTCGAGGACGCGATCGCGCACCTGTTCCGGCGACTCGACGGCCGGATCGATCGGGTCGATCACGCCGACGAAGATCCGTTGTTCGGGCCGCAGGTGCTCAGCGATGATGTCGAGGACGCGGCCTCGGTCCTTCTCGCCCGCCATCTCGACGTAGACGTTGCCGACGTTGAGCCGGAACAGGTCCGGCAGCAGCTGGGCGTAGTCGACGTCGGCGCTGTGCGTCGAGTCCATGTCCCCGCCCGGGCACGTGTGCACGCCGATCCGGGTCCGCTCGTCGTCCGAGAAGCGATCGAGCACGCGGTTGTTGAGCGCGACGAAATCGCGAAGCAGCCCTCCCGAAGGATCGAGCTTGCAGGCGAGCCTGCCCTCGGTGAAATCGATCTGGACCTTGTGGGCACCGGCGTCGAGCGACGAACGGATGTCCGTCTCGCTCTCGTCGACGAGGTCCTCAAGGAACGTCTCCCGCGGGTAGCCCTCGATCCCGTCCTGCGGGTACAGGAGGCTGAGGGCGGACGCGGCGATGACGGCCTGCTTGACCGGCACGTGCGCGCGCTTCCTCGCCTCCTCCAGGTAGCTGGCCGCATAGGTCCCGAACCGGAACGGTCCCGACGCGAGGGTCGGCAGCTGCCGCGTGTGCCCGTCCGCGAACGGAATCACGACACCGTCGCTCGCGAGGTTCGTCACGCCGTCGAGCGGATAGGTCGCGAAGCTCGACTTGGTCTGCTCGCCGTCCGAGATCACGGGCGAGCCCGTCTCCTCGAAGCGCCGGATCGTGTCCGTGAGCGCCTCGTCCTGAAGCGCGCGGAGCTCCTCGGGCGAGATCGTCCCCTCACCGAACGCTGCCTGGCCGTCGATCAGCGTCTTCGGTCTCGGGATGCTGCCGATGGGTTCGGTCGGGATCATCTGGGCTCCTCGGTGTGGGTCGGCGGATGTGGGCGAGCGCGTACGATACCCCTTCCGTCAGACTCGCGAGGAAACATCCTGAAGGAGCCACCCCCACCGATGACGCAGCTCTCGGCACGATCGGTGACGGACGCCCCCGCGGCCCCAGATGTGGCGCCGAGCTCGGCTTCGCCTGAGCCGAGCGCGAAGGCCGCCGGCCGCACCGTCCGGGTCTTCGGACGCAGCTACCCGTTCGTCGCGCCGAGCATCCGCGACCCGCGCCTCCACCTCGCGGCGGTGATCATCTCGATCCACGTGCTGGGCCAGATCGGGCTCGGGTTCCGCGTGTCGGTCCCCCAGATCCTGGTGGCGATCCTGGTCTGCGCCGTGATCGAGGTCGGGTGGACCCTCTCCAAGACGGGCACACTGGTCTGGCCGGCAAGCGCGATGCTGACCGGCAGCGGCGTCGCGCTGATCCTGCGTCTGAGCGACATGCAGAGCAACGATCACTGGAGCTGGCAGGGGTGGTACGTGTTCGCGCTCGTGGCCGGGCTGTCGCTGCTCACGAAGTACGTGATCCGCTATCGCGGTTCGCACATCTTCAACCCGTCGAACGTGGGCCTCGTCGCTGCCTTCCTGCTGCTCGGCAGCACCCGGATCGAGCCGCTCGACTTCTGGTGGG
>DASUMC010000116.1:0-4251 GCA_036277855.1 Actinomycetota bacterium | reverse complement strand
AGGTCGAGAGCATCCTCACGCTGCACCCCGCCGTGACCGAATCCGCCGTGGTCGGCGTCCCGGACGAGGTCAAGGGCGAGGCGATCTGGTGCTTCGTGGTCGCGAGCGGCGAGGTCTCGGACGGTCTCGCGGGCGAGCTCTCCGCGCTCGTTGCCGAGCATCTTGGCAAGGCGTTCCGGCCGGCGCGCGTGCTCGTGGTCCCCGAGCTCCCGCGGACACGCTCGGCGAAGATCCTGCGGCGGGCGATCCGCTCGACGGTCGTGGGCGAGGATCCGGGCGACCTGTCGAGTCTCGAGAACCCGTCGTCGTTGGCGTCGATCCGCGCCGCCCTCGGCTGAGACGACGCGAGCATGTGTACGACCGCCGAGGCGGTCGGGATAGGCTTCTGCCGATGAGCGCCTCGCGCGATCGGAAGCTGTCCGTCCTCGCCGTCGGGGTCGACCCGGGCGCACTCGAAGGCTGCACGCTCGAACGGGCCGAGGACCTGCTCGGCGCGCTGGCGAACCTTGCCGACGGCGGCATCGACGTGGTGGTGACCTCGCTCGACCTGCCCGACGCGACGGGCACCGACGTGATCGCCTCCCTGCGCGAGCGGGCGCCCGACGTTCCGGTCATCGTCGTCGGTGACGCCCTCGCCGAGCCGATCGATGCGTTCGGGGCCGGCGCGAGCGACGTCGTTCCTGCGGACGCCGCGGCCGACCTGGTCGCCCGTGCCGTGCGCTACGCCGTCACGCTGCGGAAGGTCGAGGCGGGGCTGCGTAGGTTCCAGGCGTTCGACGAGCTCACCGGGCTGCTGAACGCCCGGGGGTTCGACCTGCTCGCGAACCACCACTTCCGGCTGGCAGATCGTTCCAAGCATCCCGTGCTGATCGTGTTCCTGCGCGTTGACGAGGGGGGCGAGAGCCCGGGCGAGGCGGCGGTCGCCGACGCCGCCACGGTGATCAGCTCGGCCGTCCGCGTCTCCGATGTCGCGGCACGGGTCGACTCGGGGGCCTTCTGCGTGCTCCTCCCAGGGGCCGAACCCGGTTCGGAGCCGATCGTGTTGGAGCGGATCATCGAGGCCGTCGCGTCCCACAACGCCGGCACCGGGCACGAGACCGGGCCCTCCCTGTCGATCGGTGCGGCGTCGTACGACCCGGGGCATCCGGTCCCACTCGAGGAGCTGATCGCCGCGGCCGACCGCCGCATGCGGCGTCCCTCGCACACGCCGGGCTCCTCGGGGCCGCCGGCTCCATGAGGACGTCCCGGCCCGAACGGGCACGGCGATCCGAGCACGACCGTGCTGCGAATGCCCGACGAGGAACGGACGGCACGAAACGGCTCCCTCTTCGCTCCTCGAGGCGCTCGCTGGCCGCGCGTCGCGGGAGGAGGTTGCCGTGACGGACGACCTCGCCGAGGCCCGAGACCGGGATCTCGTTCAGCGGATCCGCCGCGGGGACGGGGAAGCGTTCCGAGGGCTGTTCGGGCGCTACTCGCCGAGCGCGATGTCGCTCGCGCGCCGCGTCGTGCGACAGCCGTTCCTCGCGGAGGAGATCGTGCAGGAAGCGTTCTTGGCGGTGTGGCGGAACCCGGGCGGCTACGACCCGCAGCGAGGGTCGGTCCGCGCGTGGTTGATGGGGATGGTCCATCACCGCGCCGTCGATGCCGTGCGCCGCGAGGAGTCTCAGCGCCGGCGGACCGAGGAGTCACAGCTCTCGGACCCCGTGGTCCAGCCCGACCCGGCCGACGATGTCGTCGATCAGATCGGGCTCCCGGAGGAACGCCGGGCGGTCCGCGTCGCGCTGGAGGGCCTGCCCGACGAGCAGCGTCAGGTGATCGAGCTCATGTACTTCGACGGCTTGTCGCAGTCGAAGATCTCGGAAGAGCTCGGGCTCCCCCTCGGGACCGTGAAGTCCCGGACCCTGCTGGGCATGAAGCGACTCCGCGCCGCGATCGGGGGGCTGCCACGATGATGCGCAGCCACGAGAGGATCGAAGAGCTCATCGCGATCCGCTCGATCGGCGGGCTCGATCGGCAGGAGCAGGCCGAGCTCGAGGGCCTGATGGCGTCGCACGGCCCCGACTGCGAGGAGTGCCGCCGCCTCGAGGTTGAGTACGGCGAGGTCGCGGGCCGACTGGCCTTCGCGCTCGACCCGGTCCCCGTGCGCCCCGGCTTCGCCGAGGAGACCATCGGTCTCGCGCTCGGCGAGGCACCCGCGTCCGGTACGGGCCGTGACGGGGGCCGGTGGCGTCCGCTCGTCGCCGTGGCTGCGGCCGTGGTGCTGTTCGTCGGTGGCGCGGTCGTCGGCGCGGCCGTGTTCGGTGGTGGAGCCGAGGTGCCCGCGGAGGCGACCGTGCTCGCCCTCGAACCGCAGGACCCGAGCCTCGCGGGGACCGTCACCGCGGCGTTCACGCCGGGCGAACCCGGGATCTACCTGCAGGGCTCCGGGCTCGAGCCGCTCCCGCAGGACCAGGTCTACGAGCTGTGGGTGATCGAGGGCGAGACGCCCGCCGCCGCGGTCTGCGTTCGACCGGGCGACGACGGATCGGTGTTCGGGTTCGCCGACAACCAGGTGACCGGCTCCGAGGTGTTGGCGGTGACGGTCGAGCCGTCCTCGTGCTCGGACGCCCCGACGACACCACCGATCTGGGCGGCGCAGGTCACGACCGCCTGAGGCACGTCCATCCTTCTCGTCGACTGCGACGTCTCGGGCGGAGCGACGACCACGAGCAGGGCGCGTGCTCGGCGGAGTGCTCGCTCACGTTGCCGAGGAGCACCCGGCTCAGATACGCCGACCGGTCGTGCTCATCACCCGGGTGAGGGTCACCGCTCGGCATCGCGTTACGCCTCGGCGGCGAGGACGCGGGTTGGGTCGGGTGTCCCGGATGCAGCGCGCGAGAGCGCCGCGATCGCATCGCGTCGCGAGATCACCCCAGTCGGCCGGCCGTCTTCCTCCACGACGATCAGATGATCGGTTCCAGCATCGTCCATCCGGAGGAGCGCGACGATCAGCGACTCTGCCGCTCCCACCAGCGCCTCGGTCGTGCTCACATCTGCGACGCGCAGCTGACCGCGCCCGAGGCGCGCTGGAGCGCTCCACCACGCCGACGCCGCCCGCACCGACGCATCCCAGCTCGCGGCCAGGTCGGAGACCGCGACGCCGCCCACCACGCGGCCGTCATCGACGACGACCCCCCACGCTGCGCCCCTTCCCTCCGACCAGATGAGCGCGTCCTCGACCCGTGTGCCCGGGTACAGGAGGACGAACTTCCTCGACATCGCGTCCCCAACGTTGCCCAGCCACCCGGTGGTCTCGGCCAGCTGGCGCTCAGAGCTCAGATCGTTCATGGCCCACCTCCACCTCGATTCTGAGAGCACAGCCATCGGGTCGAGCAGGGACCCTGGACCCTGTTCCCAGGGTCCGTTCGTCCGGGGATCTGACGCTCGGACAGCAGGATCGCGCTCTCACTCCAGCCTCCGACTACTGGACGACCAGCGCCGTCACCATCCCGTACATCCCATGTGGTCCTTCGACGTGCGGAAGGATGTGGCAGTGGAACGCCCAGATACCCGGATACCGTGCGTCCACCAGCACGTCGAATCGCTGTCCGGGCGCGATCATGAGCGTGTCAGCCCAGTAGCGGTTCCACCGGCTCAAGACGAATCCGTCCTCGGCGACGACCTGGAAGTGATACCCGTGCAGGTGCATCGGGTGGATCTGGGAGCCGTCGTTGGCGAGGTGGATGAGGACCGAGTCGCCGAGCTCCGCGACGATCGGCTGGGTGGCCGGGAACTCCTTCCCGTTCAAGACGAAACCGGTCGGGCCGTCACCGAGGAACAGGGTGTGCTCGCCATCGACCTTTCCCCCGTACAACGAGCCCCAGTCATCGTGGGGTGGTTGAACGTAGAAGGCACCGTACAGACCCTTGCCGACCTGCTCCGTCGAGTTGAAGTGCGAGTGGTACACGTACATGCCGGGCGGATCGACCACGTCGAACTCGTAGGTGAAGAAGCCGCCAGGCACGATCGGATCCTGTGTGATGAACGGCACGCCGTCCATGTCGTTGGGGACGGTCAGGCCGTGGAAATGCACGATCGTCGGCTGTGTCATGTCGTTGTGCACGACGATCCGTACGTGATCGCCCTGGTGCACACGGATCTCCGGGCCTGGGACGGTTCCGTTGTACGCCATCGCGTCCACGAACACGCCCGGCGAGGTCTCCCACCTCACCTCGGTCGCCGTGAGGTCGAAGACCTTCACGCCGTCCTCGT
>DASUMC010000115.1:0-2030 GCA_036277855.1 Actinomycetota bacterium | reverse complement strand
TCATACGCTGCATCGTCTGTCGCTCTCCGCGTGGGTCGAACTCTTGCTCGCTTCTTACGGGTCGACGTTGAAGCTGAGCATCATTCCGCTCTCGTGGTGTTCGGCGATGTGGCAGTGCGCCATCCATCGGCCGGGGTTGGTTACGTCCAGCAGCAGGTCTACGACCTGACCCGTCGGCACGAGGACGGTGTCCTTCCAGACGAGGTTCGGCTCGGGGGTTCCGTCGCGGGAGAGGATCAGGAAGCGACCGGCGCCGTGGATGTGGAACGGGTGGTGCATCGGATGGTCCGAGTCCATCTCGTTGACGAGGCGGATCTTCACCCGATCGCCGACGCGGAAGCGCCACTCGATCCCTGCTCCCTCCGCGCCTGTCGTGCGGTCGACCAGCTTCCAGCGCGTGTTCGCCGGCGTGGTCACGCGGTTGACGGCGACCATGTCGTCTTCCCACTCGATTCCGCCCGCGGTGTGGGCATGTTCGGATGCTGCGTGGTGGTGGTTGTGCTCATGTGAGCCGTGGCTGCCGGTGGTCTCCGGCTGCTGCACCAGCTGCGCGGGTACGAGCTTCATGCCGCATTGCGGGCACCGCTCGGGCTGATCGGCTCTGACCTCGGGATGCATGGGGCAGGCGTAGGCGATCGGTACGGCGGCGGTCGCGAGCAGCGCCATGCCGCATTTCGGGCAGCGGCCGGGTACATCGCCGATGACCTCCGGGTGCATCGGGCATGCGTACGCGAGCGTCGCCCCAGGTGGCAGCTCCGGCTCGCCCATGTCCATCTCGGCGACGAACGCGAGCGTCTTGTCCGGATCTGCCTCGAGGTGGGCAGCGATCCGAGCGCGTTCGGCGAGCATGTCGGCGCTCGTCCGGAGCGCCTCGAACTGGGGCGTGAGCGACGGCTCGACTTGCTCGTCCGCTACGCGGATCATGGCCAGCGGGTAGGTGCGGTCGGGCGTCCTGTGCTCGAGCGTCAGCTCGCCCGTCTCGTCGAAGCAGACGTCGACGACGGCGCGCTCGGAGGGTGCGAGGATGAGTCCGTCGACGAACTCCTCGCGCTCGTAGTGGCCGCTGTCGCCGCCGACCCTCTTCATCCGTGCGCCGGGGATTCCGACGTTGAAGACGCGCGTATTGGCGGTGTTCGTCAGGTACAGGCGCACGACTTCTCCCTGCTTTGCGCCCAGCGACAGGTCGGGTTCTCCGTTGAGGAGCAAGACGTTGCCGAAGCGGCCCATGGCGACGTAGTTCGGCTCGGTCGTGCTGAAGGGCGCGATGCGCCCGTCCTCGATCAGGATGTCGTCGAGCACGAGCGCGAGCTCGCGGTGGACGGGCGACCAGTAGTCCGGGTCTGCCGGAGCGACGACGATGTTCCCGTACAGGCCCATCTCCTGGCCGTAGTCCTCGCGGATGTGCGGGTGGTACCAGTAGACGCCGGGGTCGGGGAACTCGATCCGGTAGGTGAACCGGCCGCCGATCGGGATCGGCGCCTGCGTCTCGCGCGTCCCGTCGAAGCGATTGTCCAGGCGCAGTCCGTGCCAGTGGACCGTGTCCTCGAGGTCGCCCTCGTTGAACACGTTCACGACGAGCGTCGAGTGCTGTTGCACGCGGAGGACGGGGCCTGGAACCGAGCCGTTGTAGGCGAGCATCCGCACTGTCGCGTCGCCAAGGTGCTTGGCGACGGGGCCGATGCGCAGGTCGAGCACGTCACCGTCGGCGAGCTCGAGCCACTCGGAGGGGTGAGCCGCCGGCAGCCCCGCCGTCTCGATCGGGAAAGGCTCGGAAAAGATCGTCATGGCTGGGGCTCCTCGACTCGCCGAACTCTGCACTGGGCGCCGGGAATGGCGCCTCACTAGGCTCGTGCAGCTAGGCGGTCGGTCGCGCCGGGTGAATCGCCGGGTTTCTCACCGGGCCGGGGCGTGCGAGTCGAGCTGCAGTGTCGCGAGCTCGTTTCGCGAAGCGATCTCGAGCTTCGCGAAGACGTTGCGGAGATGGAAGTCGATCGTCCGGGGGCTGAGGAAGAGCTGCGCCCCGACCTCGC
>DASUMC010000114.1:0-2680 GCA_036277855.1 Actinomycetota bacterium | reverse complement strand
TGTACGAGACCCTCGGGCCGGAGTGGATGACGCCCGACAGGTTCCGGATCGGCGCGTCGACGTTGCTGAACGACGTGCTGATGCAGATCGACAAGGAGCGGACCGGCCGCTACCAGGGTCCCGACTACTACACGATCGACTGATGAGCGACATCGCGAAGAAGGCGACGTCCGCGCTCGAGGAGCGGGAGCCCGTCTGGGAGTACGCCGACGCGCCGGAGTCGTCCGATATCGTCAAGCTCGAGCCGCGCTACGGCCTGTTCATCGGGGGGGAGTTCGTCGAGCCCAAGAGCGGGTCGTGGTTCGAGACGATCAGCCCCGCGACCGAGGAGACGCTCGCCGAGGTCGCCGACGCCGGCCCCGAGGACGTCGACCTGGCGGTCCGAACCGCGCGGAAGGCCTACCAGGAGCGCTGGCGCAAGGTCCCGGGGAGCGAACGCGCCAAGTACCTGTACCGGATCGCTCGCCAGCTCCAGGAGCGCGCCCGGGAGTTCGCGGTGCTCGAGACGATGAACGGCGGCAAGCCGATCAAGGAATCGCGCGACGTCGACCTGCCGCTCGCCGCGGCGCACTTCTTCTACTACGCCGGCTGGGCCGACAAGCTCGACTACGCGTTCCCGAACCGCTCGCCGAAACCGATCGGCGTGGCGGGTCAGATCATCCCGTGGAACTTCCCTCTGCTGATGGCCGCGTGGAAGATCGCACCCGCGATCGCGACGGGGAACACGGTCGTCCTGAAGCCTGCGGAGACCACGCCGCTCACGGCGCTCCTGCTCGCGCAGGTGATCCAGGAGGCGGATCTGCCGCCGGGGGTCGTGAACATCATCACGGGGGCCGGGGAGACGGGCGCATACCTGGTCGAGCACGAGGACGTCGACAAGATCGCGTTCACGGGCTCGACCGAGGTGGGCAAGATCATCCGCCGGACGGTCGCCGGGACCGGGAAGCGCCTCACGCTCGAGCTCGGGGGCAAGGCCGCCAACATCGCGTTCGAGGACGCGCCGCTCGACCAGGCGGTCGAGGGCGTGATCAATGGCATCTTCTTCAACCAGGGACACGTGTGCTGCGCGGGGTCCCGACTGCTCGTGCAGGAGCCGGTGTTCGAGCCGCTGCTCGAGAAACTGAAGGACCGCCTCCAGACGCTCCGCGTCGGGAACCCACTCGACAAGAACACCGACATCGGCGCGATCAACTCGAGGGCCCAGCTCTCCAAGATCGAGGAGCTCGTGGAGGCCGGGGTCGACGAGGGCGCCGAGATGTACCAGCCCGAGTGCGTCTTGCCCGAACGCGGCTTCTGGTTCCGCCCCACGCTGTTCACGAACGTCTCGCAGTCGCATCGCATCGCGCGCGAGGAGATCTTCGGGCCAGTGCTGTCGATCCTCACGTTCCGAACGCCGGCCGAGGCCGTCGAGAAGGCCAACAACACGCCGTACGGCCTGTCGGCCGGGATCTGGACCGAGAAGGGCTCGCGGATCCTGTGGATGGCCGAGCGCATGAAGGCCGGCGTGGTGTGGGCGAACACGTTCAACCGGTTCGACCCCGCGTCGCCGTTCGGCGGCTACAAGGAGAGCGGGTTCGGGCGCGAGGGCGGCCTGCACGGGCTCGAGCCGTACCTGGAGCTCGACGGATGACCACCAAGGCCCGGGTCCCGGTCCGCAGGACGGCGAAGCTGTACATCGCCGGCGAGTTCCCCCGGAGCGAGTCGGGACGCTCGTACGAGGTGTTCTCGCACGACGGCCGGCTGCTGGCGCGCGCCGCGCGCGCATCGCGCAAGGACCTGCGCGACGCCGTTCGGGCCGCGCGCGCCTCGCAACCGGAGTGGGCGGGCAAGACCGCGTACAACCGGGGACAGATCCTCTACCGCGTGGCGGAGCTGATGGAGGGTCGCCGGTCCCAGTTCGAGGCGGAGCTTGCCGACGCGGG
Source organism: Actinomycetota bacterium (assembly GCA_036277855.1). Classification (GTDB taxonomy): domain Bacteria; phylum Actinomycetota; class UBA4738; order UBA4738; family HRBIN12; genus DASSJM01. Next base: position 758 of record DASUMC010000114.1, on the reverse strand, counting down.
CGCGAAGGACCCACGCAAGGGGGTCGACGCCTCGATCGACCGCTGGGTTTGGTACGCGGGGTGGGCCGACAAGATCGGCCAGCTCCTGGGCGCGACCAACCCGGTCGCGGGCCCGTATTTCAACTTCACGATCCCCGAGCCGACCGGCGTCGTCGGGATCGTCGCCCCGCCGGGCCAGGCGCTCCTCGGCCTGGTCTCGCGGCTCGCGCCGGCGGTCGTGTCCGGGAACACCGCCGTGGTCCTGGCCAGCGAGACGTCGCCTCTGCCCGCGGTCTCGCTGGGCGAGGTCCTCGCAACCTCGGACGTCCCGAGTGGCGTCGTGAACGTCCTCACCGGTCTGACCGACGAGCTCGTCCCGTGGCTGGCCGGTCACATGGACGTCAACGCGATCGACCTGACCGGCGTCCCGCCCGCCTCGCGCGCGGAAGCCGAGCGCCTCTCGGCCGAAAACGTCAAGCGGGTCGTCCGGGCCCGCGACGTCGACCCGTTTGCGGGCGACGCCCAGAGCCCCTACGAGATCACCGCGCTGATGGAGTTCAAGACGGTCTGGCACCCGATGGGCGCCTAGGACCGGCTCCGAGCCGAAGCCCTCCTATCTCCACGACTTCGCAACGTTCGCTCACGGGAACGGCACGTGCCCGGCGCTACGATGCCGCCGTGCCCCTCTACAAGGAACAGGGCGTCGTGCTGCGCTCGATCAAGCTGGGCGAGGCCGACAAGATCGTGACCGTCATGACCCAGGGCTCGGGGAAGGTCCG
>DASUMC010000113.1:0-2074 GCA_036277855.1 Actinomycetota bacterium | reverse complement strand
AACTCGGTCCGCGTGACCGACGAGTTCATGAAGGCCTTCGAGCAGGACCAGGACTGGAAGCTGAAGGCGGTCATCACCGACGAGACCGTCGAGACGGTCCGGGCCCGAGAGCTGATGCGCGAGATCGCCCAGGCCGCGTGGGAGTGCGCCGACCCGGGCATGCAGTACGACACCACGATCAACGAGTGGCACACGTGCCCCGCCACGGGCCGCATCAACGCCTCCAACCCGTGCTCCGAGTACATGCACCTGGACAACAGCGCGTGCAACCTGGCGTCGCTGAACCTGATGAAGTTCCTCGACGACGAGGGTACGTTCGACGTGAAGGCGTTCCGCAAGGCCGTCGAGGTCGTGTTCACGGCCCAGGAGATCATCGTGGGCCCGGCCGACTACCCGACGGAGAGGATCGGCGAGAACGCGCGGGCGTTCCGGCAGCTGGGGCTCGGGTACGCGAACCTCGGCGCGCTGCTGATGGCGCGCGGGCTCCCGTACGACTCCGATGGCGGGCGGGCGTGGGCCGGCGCGCTCACCGCCCTGATGACCGGGCAGGCGTACCGGACCAGCGCGCGGATCGCCGAGGCGATGGGGCCCTTCGAGGGTTACGAGCCGAACGCCGACGCGATGCTTCGGGTGATGCGCAAGCATCGCGCCGCCGCCGACCAGATCGACGGCGACGTCGTCCCGGAGGCCGTGCTCTCGGCCGCGAAGCAGTCGTGGGACGACGCGATCGCGTTCGGAGCCAAGCACGGGTACCGCAACTCGCAGGCGACGGTGCTCGCCCCGACCGGCACGATCGGGCTGATGATGGACTGCGACACCACCGGGATCGAGCCCGAGCTCGCGCTCGTGAAGACGAAGAAGCTCGTTGGCGGCGGGACGATGCAGTTCGTGAATCAGACCGTGCCGCGTGCGCTCGGGCGGCTCGGGTACGACCCGGCGCAGGTCGATGACATCGTCGCGTACATCGCGGAGCACAACTCGGTGGAGGACGCGCCGCATCTGCGCCGGGAGCACGCGGCGGTGTTCGACACGGCGATGGGCGCCCAGCCGATCCACTACATGGGCCATGTGCGGATGATGGCGGCGGCCCAGCCGTTCATCTCGGGCGCGATCAGCAAGACGGTCAACATGCCCGAGCACGTCACCGTCGAGGAGGTCGAGCAGCTGTTCGTCGAGTCCTGGAAGCTCGGCCTGAAGGCCGTCGCGATCTACCGGGACAACTGCAAGGTCGCGCAGCCGCTGTCGGCGGACAAGAAGAAGAGCGCCGCGGCCCCCGAGCCGGGCGAGCTCGCGACCCCGGTGCGCAAGCGCCTGCCGCAGAGCCGCCCGTCGATCACGACGAAGTTCGAGGTCGGCGACGCCGAGGGCTACATCACGGCCAGCTCGTACCCCGACGACGGGATCGGCGAGATCTTCTTGAAGTCCTCCAAGCAGGGCTCGACGCTGGCGGGGATCACCGACGCGTTCTCGATCGCGGTTTCGATCGGCCTGCAGTACGGCGTGCCGCTCGAGACCTACGTCTCGAAGTTCATCAACATGAAGTTCGAGCCGAGCGGGATGACCAACGACCCGGACATCCGGTTCGCGACCTCGCTCGTGGACTACGTGTTCCGCCGGCTCGCGCTCGACCACCTGCCGATCGAGCAGCGCGAGGCGCTCGGCATCCGGTCGATCGACGAACGCAAGGAGACGGCGGCGGCCGAGGCGGCGGAGAAGCTCGGCACGACGGTCGAGGAGGTCATCGCGGCCGTCAAGTCGGAGGCGCCCCCTTCGCTCCCGATCGTGCAGTCCTCGGGCGTCCCGCAGGCCCATGCCGCCGACGCGCCGCTCTGCTACACGTGCGGCTCGAAGATGCTCCCGGCCGGCTCCTGCTACGTCTGCCCCTCCTGCGGCTCGACGAGCGGCTGCTCCTAGAAGCGACGCGGCGGGCCGGGGCCGATGCTCCGGCCCGCGCGCGTTCGGCTAGGCTCGCGGCGATGGCGCATCGGCTCACCGGGATCCACCACATCCAGCTCGCAATGCCGGTCGGCGAGGAGGAGGCCGGCCGTCATTTCTACGGCGAGCTGCTCGGCCT
>DASUMC010000112.1:0-5522 GCA_036277855.1 Actinomycetota bacterium | reverse complement strand
TCGACATCGAGGTGTTCTCGTGCGACGTCGGGCTCCGCAAGCCCGACCCCGAGATCTACCTGCTCGCCGCCGAGCGCCTCGATGTTCGTCCTGGTGGTTGCCTCTACGTGGGTGACGGGTCCTACCACGAGCTCTCGGGTGCGGCTGCCGTGGGTATGCGCCCGCTCCTGATCCGCGACCCCCAAGAAGCGGCGGAGATGCTCCGACCCGAGCCTGACGACTGGGACGGCGCGTCCATCGACGACCTGCGCCGGATCCGGGACCTGCTCGAGCCCTAGAGTGCGCCGACGCGGCGTGCGGCGTCGAACGCGATCTCGCGCTCCTCGGGCGTGAGCGGCCGCAGGGGGGAGCGCACGGCCGGCCGGATCGGAACGCCGCGGGCGACCAGGATCTCCTTCAGCGCGGCGTGGAACGGGATCGGGCCGAGAAGCATCCGCAGCGTCGAGACCCGTTCGCCCGCCGTCGCGTCTCGCTCGTGCACGAGCGCGGCCACGATCTCGGGGAACGCCGTCGCGAGGCCCGAAACCGCACCCTCGGCACCGCGCTCGAGCCCCTCGAGCACCAGCGGCTCCGAGCCGACGAACAGGTCGAGCCCCTCGAGCACGTAGGGTTGGACCGCGCTCCAGGGGGTGTCGGACACCTTCAGCCCCGCGAGGTTCGGCGAGGTCTCGCGCAGACGTTCGATCACGTGAACGGGGATCGAGTAGCCCGATCGACCGGCGAACTCGTAGACGTAGAACGGCAGCGGACCGCATGCCTCGGCGGATGCCCGCAGGTGTTCGAGCAGCTCGCGCCCGTCCAGGGGGAAGTACGGCGGGGCGATCACCGCCACGGCATCGGCCCCGGCCGCCTTCGCGTGCGTTGCCAGCTCGACCGTGTCCGACGTCGACTGTGCCCCCGCGTGGATCGCGACCTGGAACCCCTCCGGGCGGGCCTGGATGAACCGTTCGGCCACCCGACGGCGTTCGGGCACCGAGAGCAGGATCCCCTCGCCGGTCGTGCCGCAGGCCAGGACACCGTCGATGCCCCCTTGGGCGAGGAAGCGCGTGAGCGGTCCGATGCCGCCCTCGTCGAGGTCTTCGCCGCCGTCGGCGAGCGGCGTCACGGCGGCCGCGATCGCTCCGGTCAGCATGCGCGAGATGCTATCGGCCCGGGGTTCCCGTCGCGGACGTCTGGGTAGGGACTCAGCATGCAGGAACGCGATGAGCAGCAGCGCTGTCCTGTGTGCGGGAAGGGCGTCTTCGTCGACGTCGTCTACGAGGATCCCGAGCCGGACGAAACCAAGCCCAAGCTGACCGGCGACAGCAACGAGGTCCTCCTGTTCTCGTGCGGGCACGAGGTCCGAGGAACGTCGCTCGCGACCGCCGACGCCGAGCGCTTGACCGTCGAGGCGCGTGACAGCGAGGCGGCCACCGACCCGATCGACGAGCCGGTGGACGGGCCAGGGAACGAGCCAAGGAACCAGCCAACGGACGAAAAGGTGGACGAGGAGGAGCGATGATCCGTCTCGAGACCCCCGACCCCGATCCGCAGCCGTCGCCGAGCCCTCAGCCGCCGCAGCCCGCCCCGGCGCCGGACCCGCTCCCGACACCGGAACCGCTTCCGACACCCGAACCGCTCCCGGGACCGATCCCGACGCCCGAACCTCCGACGCCCGAGCCCTCGCCGCGACCGGAACCGCCGCCGGACTCGGAGCCGCCGATCCGCGCCTGACGGGTAGATGGTCTCGGCTCAGTCGAGGACGCGCTCCGACGGCCGCTCCGAACGGGTCTTGCCGTTCGGCGTCGCGAACTGCTTCAGCTCCGTCGATCCCGCGAGCGCGAGGGTGGACGCGGCGCCGCGGCTCACGACCTCGGAGACGCGGTCGAAGTAGCCGGTGCCGACCTCGGCCTGATGGCGCGTGGCCGAGTACCCCAGCGACTCGAGCTCGAACTCGCGCTCCTGGAGCCGGACGTAGGCGCCCATGCCCTCGTCGGCGTACGAGCGGGCGAGCTCGAACATCGACGCGTTCAGCGCGTGGAACCCGGCGAGGGTGATGAACTGGAAGCGATAGCCCATCGCGCCGAGCTCGCGCTGAAAGCCCGCGATCTCGGCGTCGTCCAGGTGCGCGCGCCAATTGAAGCTCGGCGAGCAGTTGTAGGCCAGCAGCTTGTCCGGGAACGCCCGGTGGATCGCGTCGGCGAACACCCGTGCGTCCTGAAGGTCCGGGGTCGACGTCTCGCACCACATGACGTCCGCGAACGGGGCGTACGCGAGCCCCCGGGCGACCGCCGTCTCGACGCCGTTCCGGATCCGGAAGAACCCCTCCGCGGTCCGTCCTCTCTCGATGAACGGCCGATCGGCCTCGTCCACGTCGCTCGTGAGCAGGGTGGCGGACTCGGCGTCGGTCCGCGCCACGAGCACCGTCGGGACGCCCAGGACGTCGGCGGCAAGACGCGCGGCGCTCAGGGTCTTGATGAACTGCGACGTGGGCACGAGGACCTTGCCGCCGAGGTGCCCGCACTTCTTCTCGCTCGCGAGCTGGTCCTCGAAGTGGACGCCCGCCGCGCCGTTCTCGATCAGCGCCTTCGTGAGCTCGAACGCGTTGAGCGCTCCCCCGAAGCCGGCCTCGGCGTCGGCCACGACCGGCGCCATCCAGGAGGTGCCGGTGTCGCCGTTCGCCCATGCGATCTGATCCGCGCGCAGCAGCGCGTTGTTGATCCGGCGGACGAGGGTCGGGACGCTGTTGACCGGATACAGCGACTGGTCCGGGTAGGTGTGGCCGGCGAGGTTCGCGTCGGCGGCAACCTGCCACCCCGACACGTAGATCGCCTGCAGCCCGGCCTTGACCATCTCCACCGCCTGGCCCCCCGTCAGGGCCCCGAGCGCGGGGACGTGGTCCTTGGTCGTCATCAGCCACCAGAGGCGTTCGGCGCCGAGCCGGGCCAGGGTGTGTTCGACCGTGATCGAGCCGCGGAGGCCGATCACGTCTTCGGCCGAGAAGGGACGCTCGATGCCCGCCCATCGGCTGCTCGAGGACCAGTGCCTGCGGAGGTTGTCGGCCTCTCGCCGGATCCGCTCTTCGTACGTGAGATCGATCATGCCGCCCTCTCCTTACCCTCGCGCTCGAGTCGGGTAACGAACGACCCTCGCGGCTGCGAGGGTCGGACAGGGCGCTTGAGCAGGCCGGATGTGGCCGCTCACCGCCCCTAGGGGCGGGATACTCGGAGGAGCGAGGCGGGGTTGAACGGCTGTTCAATCATCGGTCGACAGTGTCCCACGCTCCTCGCTCGAGAGCAAGGGGTCCCCGTTCGCGTCCCGGCGGCCGGCACGGCGGTCGCGGACGAACAAGATCCAGCCGGTCACGGACACGGTCGCGGCGGCGAGGATCAGCAGCCCGAGGGCCAGCAGGAACGCGGTCTGACGGTCCACCGCCCGAAGGCTACCCGACGGGAACCTTCGGCCGAGTCGTGGCCGGGACTGGCTTCGTGGCGACGATGGGGTCGGGGACCGCCGGCCCGAGGCGTCGCCGGCGTCGGGCCACGAGCGCGAGCGCCAAAGCGAACAACCCCCCGGTCAGCGTCAGCGCCACCCACGTCGAGACCAACGGACGTCGGCCCGCTGGGGTTCCCCTTGCGGCGGCGGCCGCCTCGAGCTCGCGGACGCGGATGGCCAGCTCGGAGCGGGCCACCTCGGCGAGGCCGAGCTGGGCTCGGAGCTCTTCGGCCGCGCGCTCCGACTTGCGCGCCTGCCGGCGCACGTTCCAGGCCTGCCGCTTCAGGAGGTCGACCTGGTTCAGCAGCTCGCCCTCGCGAGGCGTGGCGATGATCGAGATCGGGCCCGTGAGCGCCTCCCGAAAGCCCGAGATCGTGCAGGGCTCGTTGCAGACCCCGAGCGCGTAGGACGCGCCGTCGAGCTGCGGGACCACGAAGGACGCGCTCAGCTCGAACGCCTTCCCCCGCTCGCGATCGATCGAGACCGTCCCCACCCGAACGGCGCCCGCGGGGATCGGCCGATCCTCGATGAGCGGGGTGTGTACCGGGGTGACGAACAGGTAGAACGGCCCGCGTTCGAACAGGTGCTGCTTGGCCCGAGGGACGAAGACGTACGCCTCGGCGTGCGCCGTCTGACCCGGCAGGTAGTGGGTCCGATCGAGATCCACGTACGAGCCACCGTCGGCCCGCGCCACCGAGGGCCACCCGAGCGTCGCCCCGACGAGCATCGCGGCGCCGATCCAACGACCTCTGCGCATACGACCCCTCCTCGATCCGGTCCTGGATCCGGTCACGCCACCGAGCAGACCCGCCGGTGGCTCCGCCGGTTCCCGGGAACCGTGCGGCCCCGCGAGGAGTAGTTGTCATCGAGGGCTCGGAGGTACCCGAGACGTGCTCGAGCGATCCGAACGGGGAGGTCCAAGATGCTGAGGAAGCTGGTCGTGGCACTGTCCGTGGCGGCCCTGGGCACCGCCGCCTGCACTCACGAAACCCGGGACGGGTCGGCGATCCACCCCGTGCCTCGCGAGACCCTGCTCCTTGGCACCGAGGCGGGGCCGTTGGTGGTCGAGGTCCCGGGCGGGTCGGTGCTGTTCGAACGCCCGGGGGCCGTGGCGAGCCTCGGCGGCTCGTGGCTGCTCTCGGCTACCCCTTCCGCCGGCTCCACGCTGCTCCAGACCGTCGACGGCGCCGAGGCGGAACCTGCGTCCGCCGTCCGGCTGGACGGCACCCTCGAGATCCGCGTGGTCGCGGAGAGCGGTGGCACGGTCGCGCTGATGGACCCCCTCCCCGAGGGCTGGGACCCTGAGGTGCCGCTCCCGCGTTCGAGGACGCCGATCGTGGTGGCCGACCCCACCGGATTGACGGAACCTCGGACCTACGACCTGCACGGGAACTTCGAGCCGGAGGCGTTCTCGACCGACGACCGACGGCTGTTCTTGATCCAACACCTGCCCGCGGAGGCGCCGACCGTCTACCGCGTGACCGTGCTCAACCTGCGGACCGGCCGGGTGATGCCGGTGAACGGCCCGTTCAAGGGCCCGGCCGAGCGGATGCCGGGGATCCGCTTGCAGCAGGTGCTGTCACCGAACGCCGACCAGCTGTACACGCTGTACTCGAGCGCGCGCCCCGGGTACGCGCCGCACCACGCCCCCGTCCCGAACGGCGCGACGGTGTCGTTCGTCCACGTGCTCAGCCTCCAGGACGGGTGGGCGCACTGCGTTGGCCTTCCCGAGGAGCTGTGGGATCGCCCCGCGAGCGAGCAGGCGATGGCCACGTCACCGAACGGCCGCCTGCTGTACATCGCCGACCCGACGCTCGGCCTCGTGACCGTGATGGACACGGCGTCCCTCGAGATCCGTACGTACTCGATCGATCTCTCGGTCTCCGGCGTCCGGCGAACCTCGGCCGTCGTGAGCGGCGATGGCTCCGCGTTGTTCGTCTCGACCGCGGGCGAGCACCCGGGGATCAGCCGGATCGACACGGACACCTTCGAGGTCGTGCGCACGTGGGCCACCGACGACGTGTCGGGGCTCGGGCTCTCGGCCGATG
>DASUMC010000111.1:0-5359 GCA_036277855.1 Actinomycetota bacterium | reverse complement strand
TCAGATCGAGACCGTGCGCGGTGCCGGCTACCGGTTGCGCGCCGAGCCGGGCTGATGCGACTGCGAACGCGGGTGACGCTGGTCTCGGCGGCCCTGATGGCGGTCGTCCTGGCCGCGACCGGCGTCTTCGTCTACCTGCGGCTGCAGACCGAGCTCCGGCGAACCATCGACGAGACTCTTCGGTCGAGGGCGGAGGCGGGGCTCCTGATCGTGCAGGAGACGGGTTCGCTCCCGCCCCATCAGCCCGACGACGCGTTCGCGCAGCTGATCGGTGCCGACGGCTCGGCGGTTGAGTCCTCGAGCAGCATCGCGGGCGCCACCGCGCTCGCGCCCGGCGACCTCCGCGGTCCGACCTTCTCCGAACGGGAGGCGCTCACGATCGAGGGCGAGGTCGTGCCGGCGAGGATCCTCGCCGTCCCCGTTCCGGACCGAGGCGTCCTCGTGGTGGGCGCGTCGCTCGACGATCAGCGGACGACGCTCGGTCGGCTCGCGGCCGCGCTCGCGATCGGGGGGCCGGCGGCGCTGATCCTGGCCGTCGGCGTCACGTGGCTGCTCGTCGGATGGACGCTCCGGCCGGTCGAGTCGATGCGCGCGGAGGCGGCCGCGATCTCCGCCGGCGATCCCGGGCGCCGGCTCCCGGTCCCGGGTAGCGGCGACGAGCTCGCGCGCCTAGCCGAGACGCTGAACGCGATGCTGTACCGCCTCGAGGAGGCGATCGAACGGGAGCGGCGCTTCGTGGACGACGCGAGCCACGAGCTTCGGACGCCCCTGTCCAACCTGAAGGCCGAGCTCGACCTCGCCCTCCGCCGTTCGCGCACGTCGGACGAGCTGGAGCTCGCCCTCCGCAGCGCGTCGGAGGAGGCCGATCGGTTGGCGCGGCTCGCCGACGACCTGCTCGTGCTCGCGCGCTCGGACCGGGGTCGTCTGCCGATCCGGCGCGAGCCGGTCGACGTCGCGGCGATGGTGGGCGGCACCGTCGACTCGTTCGCCGCGCGCGCCTCCGAACGCGGCGTCGGCATCGACGTCCAGGTCTCCGCCGAGCTCCGGGCCGACCTGGACGAGCTGCGGATGCGTCAGGCCCTCGGGAACCTGCTCGACAACGGCCTGCGATACGTCCCGGCCGGCGGGCGGGTGAGCGTCGCCGCCGTGCGGGACGACGGTTCCCTGCGGCTCGAGGTTCGGGACGACGGTCCCGGCTTCCCGGCCGAGTTCCTCCCCGTCGCGTTCGAGGCCTTCGCGCGCCCGGACGCGTCGAGGTCCCGACCGGGGGGCGGCACGGGTCTCGGCCTCGCGATCGTGGCCGCGGTCGCGCAGGCGCACGGCGGGATGGCCGAGGCCGCGAATCTTCCGGGCGGCGGCGCCGTGGTGGTCCTGTCGATCCCTACCTGAGGGCGACTCCTCTTACGCCCTCACGGTGCTCTCATCGGTCGCGGGGCACCCTTGGGTGCGATCTCGCAAGAAGGAGTGATCCGATGAACGCACGACGCGCACGAACGACGATCGTCCTCGCGGGGTTCGCGCTCGTGGCGGGCGCGTGTGGGGGAACGCAGCCGTCCTCGACCCCGCCCTCGCCGCAGCCCGTGGCCTCGAGCCCCTCTCCGGTGCCGAGCCCGTCTCCGGTGCCGAGCCCGTCGGGAGAGGCAGTCGCGAATCCCGCGCCGATCGTGGAGGGCAAGCCGTATCGGCCCGACCTGCCGTCCCCCGAGGACTTCGTCGCGGTGGTCGACAACCCGTACATGCCGTTCATCCCCGGGACCAGGACGGTGTTCGAGGGCCTATCGGACGGGCAGCGCGAGCGCAACGTCGTCGTCGTCACCGATCGCACGAAGGTGATCCTCGGCGTGACGACCACCGTGGTGCACGACCGGGTCTTCTCCGCGAACGGCGACCTGGCCGAGGACACGTTCGACTGGTACGCCCAAGATCGATTCGGGAACGTGTGGTACTTCGGCGAGGACACGGCCGAGTACGCCAACGGGAAGGTCTCCTCGACGAAGGGATCGTGGGAGGCCGGCGTCGGCGGCGCGCAGCCCGGTGTCGTCATGCTCGCGCAGCCGGCCGTCGGCGAGCGTTACCACCAGGAGTTCCTCAAGGGCGAGGCGGAGGACGTGGGAGCCGTGGTCGCGATCGATCAGCGTGTCACCGTCCCGTACGGGTCGTTCGATCGGGTCGTCGTGACCGAGGACACGACGCCGCTCGAGCCCCAGATCCTGGAGCACAAGTTCTTCGCGCCCGGGATCGGGGTGGTGCTCGAGCGGGTGCTCCGCGGCGGTCAGGAGGTGTCCCGGCTGGTCTCGTACACGCCGCCGCCGTAGCGCTCAGAAGTCGAAGCGGCCCGCGAAGTGCTCGGCCACCTCGGGCCGGACGAGTTCGTACAGTGCGACGCGGTGGCCGCCGGGGGTTCGGAACGAGCAGCATGGCCCGTGCGGGATCTCGAACGTGGTCTCGCGCTGCCACCCGCGGCCCGTGAGGTCCTCGAGCGCCGTCGCGAGGCGGTCCACTCGGTAGACGAGGATCGGGCGTTCGCCCTCGACGTGGTCGGCAAGGAGCACGAGCGGCGGCGCCTCGGTCAACTCGACCGCCGCGACCCTGGTGCCCATCGCGTCGATCGCGAAGACCGCCCGGCCGCCGAGCACCTCGGTGAAGTACTTCAGGTCGCCGGGAACGTCGGTCGACGGCGTGTAGAGGAAGTCCAGCCGTTCGAACGGTGGCGCGGGCGCGTCACCCACGCGTGGTCGCGGCCGGGGGCACGGTTCCGAGGATAGCCTGTGGGCCGTTCGGACCCAGGGGTGTGCCGATGGACCGGGGAGAGGCGATCGCGCGGCTGCGTTCGGCACGGGTCGGCCGGCTCGCGACCGTCACGGCGGATGCGCGTCCGCACGTCGTGCCCTTCGTCTTCGCGATCGTCGAACGGGACATGGACGTCGTCGCGTACTGGGGCGTCGATCGCAAGCCCAAGCGCACCGATCGGTTGCAGCGACGGCGTAACCTCGAGCGCAACCCGGCCGTCGAGTTCGTCGTGGACGGCTACGACGAGGACTGGCGCGCGCTGTGGTGGGTGCGGGCCTCGGGAACGGGGCGCGTGCTCGACGACACCTCACGCGAACACACCGTCGGGCTCGATGCGCTCGCGTCCAAGTACCGGCAGTACACGAGCGAACCCCCGCCGGGTCCGGTCGTCGCGATCGACATCGATCGGATCTCCGGGTGGCGGGCCGAGCCGAAGCTCGGAGACCGCTCGTGAGGCCTACGTGGTGCCGGTTGCGGGGATCGGGGTCGGCTGGCTCTCGGACTGGGCTGGGTTGAGGTTCGGGGCCGCGCCGACCCACGGCTGGATGTCGCCGCAGGCGATCTGGGTCAAGGGGTCGTCCAGCACGAGCTGCCAGTCCGTGTAGAGCCCGACGTACGTCGCCCCGATGGCCCACGGGCCGTCCTCCTTCGTGAGCTCGTAGGTCCCCAGGAAGCGAGCGCCGGGCAGCGTGCTGGTCGGGTCGCCGAGCCCGACGAGGTACACCAGGTGGTAGGACGTGTCCGCGCCCTTGCCGCACGTGGAGACGCCGAGGATCTGCATCTGCGGGCCGCCGAACTCGTCCGAGTACTCGTCGTCGACGGCCTCGACGAAGAAGCCGAGTGTCCGCCGGTAGTCGGCGGGCCCGTTCACGAAGAGGTGACCCTGATGGTCGCCGACCACGTAGCCCTTGAGCGTGTTCTGGTCCTCGCACTGGGGGAACACATCGCGGTCGAGATCCGCGCAGTCCATCGACACGCTGCGGCTGAGGTCGAAGACGGCGTCGGCGTCGGACAGCATCAGCGCGTTGGCCAGGAACGCCGCCTGCTCGCAGAACTCGGGGTCGCCGACGGGGCACCCGTCCGGGGTGAAGGTGGGCGCGGTCGATATCGGTCCCGTGGTCGCGACCGGCGGCGGCGCCGACGAGACCCCCGTGGCCGCCCCCGGCCGTTCGATCTCGGGCTGGTACCCGCATGCGGCGAGGGAGACCGCGAGGGCCACGAGCAGGAGGACTGGACGACGCACCGCTGGAAGATACGGCTTCCGTTCGGCGCGAGGCTCTGCTCGCTCCGGGCGCGAGCGCTCGGTCAGGCTCGAACCGTCCCCAGCCGTCGTACGGGTCGCCCGGCCCTCGGCGAGGTTCCAGTAGTCGCGCTCGGCGACCACACGGCCGTCGGTCCCGAACCGCAGCAGCGCGACCCCCGCGATCGTCTCGGCCGTGCCGTCGCGACCGGTGCTGACCGCCCAGTACTCCACGGCGGCGCCGTCGCGGCCCGACAGGGCGGGTTCGGCGAACCGGCACCCGGCCTCCGCCTCCTCCTCGAACGCCCACCGCGCGTAGCCGGCCGGGTCGTCGAGCTCTCGGAACGGCTGAGATCGGAACGAGGCACCGTTTGCGTACAGCGAACCTACGAGCTCGGCGTCGTGCGTTCGCCAGGCACGGGCCCTGCATCTGCCCAGCTCCGGGCGGCGTGGAGGGCGTCCATCAGCCCTCGGTCTCCGCGACGATCGTCTTCAGCGTCGACCAGGCGTTCATCGCGGGCGGGAAGCCAGCGATCGTGGCCGTCTGGATGATCACCTCCTGCAGCTCCTCGGTCGTGAGCCCGGCCTTCAGCGAGGAGCGCAGGTGGACCGGCAGCTGCGAGGACCGGCCGGTCGCGACGAGCGCCGCGACCGAGGCGATCTGGCGCTCACGGAGCGAGAGCCCGGGTCGGGAGTAGACGTCGCCGTACGCCACCTCGACGATCAGCCGCCCGAGGTCGCCGAGCGACTCGACGGCGGCCAGCGCTCGTTCTCCGTGCACTTGTTCGAGCTTGTCTCGGCCGCGCTCCAGCCGGCCCGGCTCGGTCATGGCTCGCCTCCTTCGTTCGGGATCGTTCGATCCGGCCGACGCTATCGTCACGCGGCCACGGGCGCTCGAGAGGAAGGTCGCGGCGCCGGGTCGTCAGCCGGCGGTGACCGGTCCGGGTGGGTTCGGCGTGCGGCCGAGCAGCCTGCGGATCAGGGCGAGCGCGGTCGCCCGCTCGCCGGGCTTGAGGCCGATCCAGAGCAGCACCACGCCGTACGCGAGCGTGCCGGCCGAGATCGAAAGTGTCAGGTCGATCAGCCACTTCGGTCCGACGAGGAACGCGTGGACCGCCCACATGACGACGGCGCCCGCCAGCGCGGGGGGGATCAGCCGCAGGAACCATCGGTCGAAGGGCCAGATGGCGACGAACCGCCTCACGAGCAGCAGCCGCGCGAACGCGGACAGGGTCAGGGTGACCGCCTCGGCGATCGCGGCTCCCTTCATGCCGTACGTTGGCGCGAGCCAGACGGCGACCCCGACCGCGACGGCGAACGAGGCGACGT
>DASUMC010000110.1:0-2846 GCA_036277855.1 Actinomycetota bacterium | reverse complement strand
ACGGGGCGTCGAAGGTCGGGTCCCGCGCGACGCCAACCTGCGAACCCGGTCAGATCCGGAAGGAAGCAGCCGTAAGCGGGCCCTGGCGGGTGCCGCGGGGACACCTGACCGGAGCTACCGGCCGGTGACGCGCTCGAGTCCGCTGTGGTCGACGACGGGTGCGCGGCCACCACCTAGACTTGCCGGACCTCCCGCGCTTCCCCTCGCGGGTCGAGGCGGGCGCGCGGCGCCCGGAGGTGGATGTGGCCGACGACAAGCCGTACCAGTCGCTGTACCGCAAGTACCGCCCGCAGGGTCCCTCCGAAGTGCTCGGCCAAGACCACGTGATCCGCGCGCTCTCGGGCGCGGTTCGGGATGGCCGCCTGGCGCACGCGTTCCTGCTCTGCGGGCCGCGCGGGACCGGCAAGACCTCGACGGCCCGGATCCTGGCCAAGATGGTCAACTGCGAGTCCGGCCCGACGCCCGAGCCCTGTGGCTCCTGCGACCAGTGCGTCGCGGTCCGCGACGGGCAGCACCTGGACGTGGTGGAGATCGACGCCGCGTCCCACGGCGGCGTGGACGACGCGCGCGACCTCCGCGAGAAGGCGCCCACGGCGCCGGTCCAAGGCCGCGAGAAGGTCTACATCATCGACGAGGCCCAACGGCTGTCCCGCGAGGCGTTCGACGCGCTGCTGAAGGTGTTCGAGGAGCCGCCCGACGGCGTCCGGTTCGTCCTGGCGACGACCGAGCCGCACAAGATGCCCGCGACGATCGTGGGCAGGACCCAGCGGTTCGACTTCCATCGCGGCGAGATGGAGGTGATCGCCGGGAACCTCCTGCGCATCGCGAAGGAGGAGGGCATCACCGTCACCGAGCCCGCGGCGCACGCGATGGCTCGCCAGTCCGAGGGCTCCTTCCGGGACGCGCTGTCGCTGCTCGACCAGGCCTCGGTCCTGGGCGCCGGGGAGATCGGAGAGGACATCGTTCTCTCGCTGATCGGCAGCGGACGCTCCGACGTGCAGTACGCGCTCGGCGACGCGGTCGCGGTCGGCGACACGAAGGGTGTGTTCGAGCTCGTGAGCCGGCTCGTGCAGGAGGGCCAGGATCTGCGGCACGTCACCAACGAGGTGCTCGCGCACTTCCGCAACCTGCTGCTCGTCAAGACCGCGCCGGGCCAGCACGACCTGCTCGACGCCACCGACGCGGAGGCCGAACGCCTGACCGCGCAGGCCGCGAAGTTCTCGGCGGCCGAGCTCGGCCGCGTGATCGCGCTCCTGATCGACGCGCAGACCGATATGCGCTGGACCACCTCGCCCCGCCTCTCCCTCGAGCTCGCCCTGATCCGCGCCACGATCCCCGAGACCGACGCCGCCCCCGAGGCCCTCGTCTCCCGCCTCGAGCGCCTCGAACGGGTGGCGGGCATCCAGGCCGGTGGTGGCGGCTCCGGGGCCGCGGTCTCGGACTCGTACTCGCCGCCGCGTTCGCCGTCCGCGACCGCTCCGGCCGAGCCTGGCGGCGGCTCCCAGTCGCCCGCTACCGCGACCCCTGCGCCGCCGACAGCCGCGACCCCAACCATCAACGCCGCTGGGGCTGCTGGGCCGCGCGGGTCCGGAACCGGGGGAGCGGCCGACTCGGCGCCCCCGTCGGAAGCGCCGAAGCGCAGGCGACCACAGAAGGGTGCCGCAGCGAGCAGCGCCGAAGAGGCCGCGTCCGGTCCGGACCCGCCCGGTACGGCGACCGGTCCGGCCGAGGCCGGTACGGCACCCGAGCCCGCCGTGGGGCCGGTCTTGGGCGCCGGGACGGCGGCGGTGGACGTGACGATGCTGAGGAGCAACTGGCCGACGGTGATCTCGCACCTGCGGAGCTCGGGCAAGGCGGTGCTCCCCTCGTTCCTCGAGATCGCGACGCCGGCGGCGTTCGACGGGACGACGCTCGAGCTGGTCTTCCCCCCCGAACGCCCGTACGGCGTCCAGAAGGTGCTCGAGCGCGAGGGCGAGCTCCGGCAGGCGCTGCAGGACCTGTTCGGGATCGCGCCGGCGATCAGCTGCGTGATCCGCGAGCCCGTTGCCGGTCCCGCCGAGCCGGTCGAGGACGAGCCGCTGTCGGAGGAGGAGGCGCTCGCGCGCCTCGCGGCCGAGCTCGGCGCCACGCCCGCGATCGAGGACGGCTCCTAGGTGTACGAGGGCCCGATCCAGGACCTGATCGACGAGCTCTCGCGCCTCCCGGGCATCGGCCCCAAGTCGGCGCAGCGGCTCGCGTTCCACCTGGTGAAGGCCCCGCCGGATGACGCCAAGCGGCTCGCCGAGGCGGTCGTCCACGCGAAGGAGCGCATCTTCTTCTGCAGGGAGTGCGGCAACGTCGCCGAGGGCGAGCTCTGCCGCATCTGCCGCGACGAGGGGCGCGACCGAACGACGCTGTGCGTCGTCGAGGAGCCCAAGGACGTCTCGACGATCGAGAAGGCGGGCGTGATCAAGGGGCGGTACCACGTCCTCGGCGGCGCGATCAGCCCGCTCGACGGGATCGGCCCCGAGGATCTCCGCGTCCAGGAGCTGCTCGACCGCGTCCAGCGCGACGGTGTGACCGAGGTGATCCTCGCGACCAATCCGAACCTGGAGGGCAACGCCACCGCGATGTACGTCGCGGCGATGCTGAAACCGTTCGGGGTGCGGGTGACGCGGCTCGCGAGCGGCCTGCCGGTCGGTGGCGATCTCGAGTACGCCAACGAGGTGACGCTGTCGCAGGCCCTCGAGGGCCGACGCGAGATGTGACGTGAGCGAGTCCGCCAAGGAGACGGTCCGTCGCGACCGCCGCGTCGAGCTGCTCGCGGCGATCATGCTGTCGATCGCGACGGTTGTCACGGCGTGGAG
>DASUMC010000109.1:0-5458 GCA_036277855.1 Actinomycetota bacterium | reverse complement strand
AGGAAGTCCTCCTCGCCCTCCTTCAGGCTGATCGAGTTCACGATGCCCTTGCCCTGGAGGCACTTCAGGCCGGCCTCGAGCACGTCCCACTTCGAGGAGTCCACCATCACCGGGACGCGCGCGATCTCCGGCTCGGTCGCGATCAGATTGAGGAACGTCGTCATGGCCTTCAGGCCGTCGAGCAGGTCGGCGTCCATGTTCACGTCGAGCATGTTCGCGCCGCTGCGGACCTGGTCGGCGGCGATCTCGACCGCGGCCTGGTAGTCGCCGGCCTCGATCAACCGGCGGAATCGAGCCGAGCCGGTCACGTTCTGCCGCTCGCCGATCATGACGAAGCCCGTCTCCGGCGTGATCGAGAAGGGTTCCAGCCCGCTGAACGAGGTGACGCTGCGCTCGGCCGGTACCCTTCTCGGCGGGAGGCCTTCCACGGCGGCGGCGATCGCCCGCACGTGCTCGTCGGTGGTCCCGCAGCACCCGCCGAGGATGTTCGCGAGGCCGCTCTCGGCGAACTCGCGCAGGTACTTCGAGGTGATCTCGGGGCGCTCGTCGTAGCCACCGAACGCGTTCGGCAAACCGGCGTTCGGGTGGCAGGTCGTGAAGACGGGCGCGATCCGCGCAAGGGACTCGAGGTACGGGCGCATCTCGGCCGCCCCGAGTGCGCAGTTCACACCGACGCTGAAGGGTTCCGCGTGGGTGATCGAGAGCCAGAACGCGTCGACGGTCTGGCCCGAGAGCGTCCGGCCGCTCCGGTCGGTGATCGTGACCGAGATCATGAGCGGCACCTCTGGCGCCACATCGCTCGCCGCCGCGATCGCCGCCTTGGCGTTCAGCGTGTCGAAGATCGTTTCGATCAGCAGCACGTCGATCCCGCCGTCGACGAGCCCACGGATCTGCTCCGCGTACGCCTCGGCCATCCGGTCGAACGAGACCGTCCGGTACGCCGGCTCGTTCACGCGCGGTGACAGCGAGAGGGTCTGGTTCGTCGGACCGACGGACCCGGCGACCCACCGATCGGGGCCGAACGCGTCGGCCGCGCGACGGGCGATCCGGGCGCCCGCCACGTTGAGGTCGAAGACGGCCTCCTCGAGGCCGTAGTCGGCCTGGGCGATCGCCGTGGCGGTGAACGTGTTGGTCGTGACGATGTCCGCGCCGGCCGCGAGGTAGGAGCGATGGATGTCCTCCACGACGTCGGGGCGCGTGAGGTTCAGCAGGTCGGGGTCGCCGGCGACGTCGCGCGGATGATCCCGGAAGCGTTCGCCCCGATAGTCTCCGTCGGCGAGGGTCCGGGCCTGGATCGCGGTCCCGTAGGCGCCGTCGAGCACGAGGATCCGTTCAGCCAGCAGCGCCTCGAGTCGTTCTCGCACGGGTCAACGCTAGCGTCCGTGCTCCGGCGTGACCAGGAAGCGAGGTCCTCGTTCCGTCGAGGCCGCCACGTGGGGTAGGCTGCCGGGTCCGGGTTCGTCGAGCCGTGGAGGAAGCGGGTTGGGCAAGGACGCGTTCGGACCGCTCACGGGCGCCGTCCCCGGCGCGATCGCCACCGGCGGGATCGGGGAGTCCGCGCCCTCGGGGCGACCCCGGCCGGACCGGCCACTCGGAAGGCGGGGAGCCGACCTGCTCGCGCAGGTCCCCTTGTTCGAGGGGTTGTCGCGCAGGCACCTCAAGCAGATCGCCGAGCACGCCGACGAGATCTCGTTCCGCGAGCGGGAGATCATCGTCGAGGCCGACCAGCCGGGCGGCACCTTCTTCGTCATCGTCGAGGGACAGGTGCGCGTCGTGCGGGGCGACCGCACGATCGCCCGCGCCGGGCCGGGCGAGTTCTTCGGCGAGATCTCGCTGCTCGACGGCGGGCCGAGGACCGCCTCGGTGATCGCCGAGACGCCCGTCGTCGCGATCCGGCTCTTCAAGGCCTCGTTCGACAAGGTCGTTCGGGACGAGCCCCGCGTGGCCGGCAAGATCCTGGCCGTGGTGGCCCGCCGGCTCCGCGCCGCCGAAAAGACCGTCACCGCGTGATGCTGGCGTTCCCCGCGTACACCTGGTGGAAGTTCTTGCACGTCGCCGGCGTGATCGCATTCGTCATGTTCCACGGCGTGTCGATGATGGTTGCACTCCAGCTTCGCACCGAGCGGGACCGGGGGCGTATCGCCACGATGACGCAACTGTCGGGCTCGTCCCTCAGGGGCATGTACGTAGCGCTGCTGTGGCTGATCGTGTTCGGCGTGATCGCCGGGATCCAGGGCGAGTGGTGGAACGACGGCTGGTTCTGGATCTCGGTCGGACTGCTGGTCGTGGCGATCGCCGAGATGTCGGCCGTCGGCCGGCCGTACTACGAGCGAGTGAAGGAGGCGATCGAGGTCCGGCCGTCCGGCGTGCCGCGCCGCAGCGACGAGGAGCTCGACGAGATCCTCCGGTCGCCGATCGGCCTGTGGAACGCGGTGTTCGGCATCGCGGTGCTGGCGGCCATCGCCTGGCTGATGATCTTCAAGCCGTTCGTCGTCCTCTGACGAGGCGCTAGAGGTCCGTCGGCGGAAGCGGCCGCTCCGCCGGCCCGGCCACGACCTGACCGGTGGCCGAGTACCGCGACCCGTGACAGGGGCAGAGCCAGCCGTGCTCGGAGGCATCCCACTTGACCGTGCAGCCCTGGTGCGTGCACCTGGCGGACAGGATCGTGAGGTTCCCCTTCTTGTCCCGGTAGACGGCGACCTTGTGGTCGGCCATCTTCACGATCCCTCCCTCGTCCGGCCCGATCTCGTCCAGGTTCTGTGCCACGGTCCGCGCGACCAGCACGTCGCACGGCGCGGACTCGGCGACGTCCCTCGGCACCGAGCCCAGCATGGCGGCCTTGGCCCCGGTCATGCCGCGGTTGCCGATGACCACCAGGTCGAACCCCTCGGTGGCCGCCGCATCGACGATCTCGTCGGAAGGGTCGCCCGAACGGATCTCGATCGCCGAAGTAACGCCGCTCTCGGAGCCGATCGTCGCGACGGTGTCCTGCAGCACGAGCTCGCCGGTCTTCGGATGGCCGACGAACAGCAGCGTGACCGATGCCTTGAGGGCGTTCGCCAGCACGTAGCCCTTCCTCGCGGCGCGGTCGGCCGTGGAGGAGCCGTCGGTGGCGATCAGGATCCTCCGATAGGGCGGTGCCGGCTTCTCGTGTTCGCCGATCGTCCGCGCCCGCGTGAGCAGCACGTCGCAGGGCGCGTGCGTCACGACCCGCCGCGACACGCTGCCGAACAGCTGGTCGGACGTCGAGAACCCGACGCTCCCGATCACGATGAGCTCCGCTTCCTTCTCGTCCGCCGTCATGAGGATGGCGTCCGCCGGCGGCTCGGCGGACAGTGCGAGCTCGTGACGGGCTCCCTCGCGGTCGGCGATCTCCTCGGCCCGGGCCACGGCCTCGTTCGCTCGGTCGGGGTTGGCATAGGCGTGGGCGATCGTGAGGTTGGCCCCGCCGATCGAGGCCAGGGTCGAGGCGATCGTCTCGGCCGTCTCCGCCGAGTCCGATCCGTCGGTCGCCACCACGATCCGTCGGTATGCCAACCCGATGACCTTTCTATCCGGGAGCCGTCCGCGAGAGTACCGCCTCGAGCTCGGAAAGGGTCGCCTCGTCGAGGGCGATGTCGCCCGCCGCGGCGTTCGAACGGACGTGGTCGGGGTTGCGGCTCCCCGCGATCGCGGCGGTCACCCCAGGTTGCGCCACGTTCCACGCGAGCGCGAGCTGGGCGAGCGTGATCCCGAGCCGCTGCGCGATCGGTCGCAGAGCATCCACGAGCGCGAGGTTGGGTTCCCGGTTGCCACGGGCGAACAGCGAGCCCCCCTCCGCCTCGCCTCCGCGGAAGTCGCCCTCGACGAATCGCGTCTCGGACGTGATCGCCCCCGTCAGGAGCCCGTAGGCGAGCGGGCCGTACGAGAGCACACCCGTGCCCTGCTCGCCGCACCAGCCGATCAGGTCGCGGTCCTCGAGCCTGAGCATCGAGAACTCCTGTTGGAGGGAGTCGACATGCCGGATCGCCTCGCAGCGTTCGATCAGCCCGCGGTCGAAGTTCGAGACGCCGATGGATCGGACGAGACCATCGTCCAACAGCGCGGCCATCGCGTCCCAGGTCTCCTCGATGGGCACGCCGCGCTCGTCGGGCCAGTGCAGCTGGTACAGGTCGACGTGGTCGGTGCCGAGCCGCCGGAGGCTCCCCTCGCAGGCCGAACGCACCTGTGCGGCCTCAAAGCCCGAACCGTCCGGCTGCGGGGCGACCTTGGTGGCGATCATGACCTGGTCCCGCCGGCCCGCGATGGCCCGGGCCACGAGCTCCTCCGACCGGCCGCGGCCGTAGACCTCGGCCGTGTCGATCCAATCGATCCCGGTTTCGAACACCGTACGGATCGCCCGGAGCACCTGCTCCTCGGGGGGCGAGTGGCCCCATTCGGATCCGCCCCCAGCCTCCCAGGCCCCGAACCCGATCGAGGACAGTTCGGGACCCCTCGAACCCAACCGCTTCCTCCGCATGCCTCGCCCTCCGTGGGTGCGCTGGTCCGTCGTCGGGTCGTCGCACGGCTCCGCGTCAATCTAGCCGGTGGACCTGTCCCGTCCGCGGGTGCGCGGTACGCTAGGTGTGCAGCGATCCTCACGATCCGATCCGGAGGAGGCGGCCGGGCCACGCCCGGCGACGATGACCAAGCAGGTCGAAGAGAAGCAGCGCGTCGTGATCCGGTTCGCCGGCGATTCCGGCGACGGGATGCAGCTGACGGGGGACCGGTTCACCAATGCCACGGCGGTCCTGGGCAACGACCTCGCGACGATGCCGGACTTCCCGGCCGAGATCCGGGCCCCGGCCGGCACCGTCCACGGCGTCTCGGCGTTCCAGATCCAGTTCGCCTCGACCGACATCCTGACGCCCGGCGACCACCCGAACGTCCTGGTCGCGATGAACCCGGCGGCCCTGAAGGCCGAGCTCGGCTCGGTCGAGAAGGGCGGGACGATCATCGTGAACGAGGACGCGTTCACGGATCGGAACCTGCAGAAGGCGGGGTACGCCTCCGATCCGCTCGCCGACGGGGCGCTCGACGGCTACCAGATCTACCGGGTCCCGATGACCTCGATCACCGTTCGTGCGGTCGAGGAGCTCGGGCTCACGCGCAAGGAGGCCGAGCGCTCCAAGAACATGTTCGCCCTCGGGCTCGTGTCGTGGATGTACGGGCGCCCGACCGACGTCACCCTCAACTGGCTGCACAAGAAGTTCGGCGACAAGGCACAGCTGTACGACGCCAACGTGGCCGCCTTCAAGGCGGGGTACAACTTCGGTGAGACCACCGAGTTGTTCGCGACCTCGTACGAGGTCAAGCCGGCACCGGCCGAGCCGGGCATCTACCGCAACGTGTCGGGCGCGCAAGCGCTGGCGTGGGGACTCGTCGCGGCGGCCGAGCGGAGCGGTCTGCAGCTGTTCTACGCGAGCTACCCGATCACGCC
>DASUMC010000108.1:0-2870 GCA_036277855.1 Actinomycetota bacterium | reverse complement strand
GCCGAGCGGCTCGGGTTCGACAGCGTGTGGATGTCCGATCACCTGTTCGCCTCGCTGCGTCGCTTAGGTGGCGGGGACGAGCGGTACGGGTCGCTCGAACCCCTCTCGACGCTCGCAGCGCTCGCGCCGCTGACGGAACGGGTGCGGCTGGGAACGCTGGTGCTCTCGGCGGGGTTCCGCCACCCCGCGATCGTCGCGAAGACGGTCACGGCGATCGATCGCCTCTCGGACGGGCGCGTCGAGGTGGGGATCGGGGCCGGATGGTTCGCCGACGAGTACCGGGCGTTCGGCTACGGGTTCGGATCGGTCGGGGATCGGTTCGCGGTGCTCGAGGAGACCCTGGGCTACCTCGATGCGCTGTTCGGGGACGAGCCCGCGTCGTTCGAGGGGAAGCGGTTCGCGCTCCGTGAGGCCTACAACCACCCCCGCCCCGTCCAGGCGCCGCGGCCGCCGCTGCTCGTGGGCGGCAAGGGTGGTCCGCGGCTGCTGCGGCTCGCGGCGCGGTTCGCCGACGGATGGAACACGGTCTGGCGGTGGACGCCCGATGCGTACGGGGAGCGAGTGGCCGCCGCGCGCGAAGCGTGTGAGCGCGAGGGCCGTGATCCCGCGACGCTCCGGCTGTCGCTCGGCCTGTTCACGGTCGTCGGCGAGGAGGAGGCGGACCTCGTCCGTCGATACGAGTTGATGCGAGAACGGCTGCCGGCGGGCGTGGTCGACGCGGCCCCGCTCGAGGAGCTGCGGCGTGACGGGCTGGTCGGCACCCCCGCCGACGTGCTCGAACGCCTCGAGCGGTTCGCCGCGCTCGGCGTGAGCGAGCTCGTCGTGGGTCCCTCGCCGGTCTGGTTCGCGCTGCCGGATCCGTCGATGCTCGACCTCCTGGCCGACCGGGTGCTCCCGGCCGCACGCGCCCTCTGATGGAACCGCTGGAGGCCGCGATCAAGGTGCTCGGGGAGGAGCGGGTTCCCCTGCACTGGACGAAGATCCAGGATCTCGCGCTCCGCCGGGGGTACCTCGACCCGTTCGAGCTCCCCGACGTTCGCAGGACGCTGCTCACGGCGCTCGGGGAGGGCGTACGATCGGGCGTGCTCGAGAAGCAGGGCACCGGCGTCTACGCGGCGGCCCCGCCCGACCGATGAGTTCGACGACGCTCGCGCTCGCCGCGTCGCCATCGGGTGTGCGATCGCGGTTGGCGTGGCGGGTCCTGCTCGCGTTCGCGGGGAGCTGGTTGGTCGCGGGGCTCGCGCAGTTCGAGATCAAGCTGCCCTTCACGCCGGTGCCGATCACGGGCCAGACGCTCGGCGTCCTGCTCGTCGGCGCGTCGCTCGGGGCCGGGCTCGGCGTCGTGTCGATGGCGCTGTACCTACTGCAGGGTGCTCTCGGGCTGCCGTTCTTCTCGGGCGGCGACTCGGGGGCGGGCTTGCTCGCGTTGTCCGAGGCCACCGGCGGATACCTGTGGGGGTTCGTGTTGTCCGCCGCGGTGGTGGGCGCGCTGGCCGAACGACGGTGGGACCGCTCCGTCCGGAGCTCGATCGGGGAGATGTTCCTGGGCGAGGTGATCCTGTACGCGGTCGCGATCCCGTGGCTGATGCAGGCGCTCGACGTCTCGCTGGCTCGGGCGCTCGAGCTCGGGCTCGCGCCGTTCGTCGTGGGGGACACGCTCAAGCTGCTCGCGGCGGCCGGGCTCCTGCCGCTGGCGTGGCGCGGGGTCGCGAAGCGTTAGAAGGGCCACTCATGTTCGGTGAGGCCTGAACGAGTTCAAGGCGACCTGGGACTACGCTTCAACCATGATTGACGAAGACGACGACAACGAGCCATCCGAAGACGAGTGGGATGAAGGGGAGGACGAGTGGGATGAAGGGGATGTGACCCGCATCCCATGGCTGAGCATGCTCCTCGGGCTGGCGATAGTCTCCGGGATCGCCTGGATCGGACTGAACGCCTACATCCAGATCCGACAGCAGCTAGCCAGCGACCAATTCTTCTCGTCCCCTCGTGAAGCGGACTACTTCTTCTGGGCTCAGGCCGTTTCGGGCATCTCGTACACGGTATTCCTCGTGTCCGTCGGCGTGTACGTGCTCGTCTGGCTTCGGGGCCGACCCTGAACTCGGGCGGAGGTGGAGACGCCTAGCGCCGGTACGCGATCCTGGAGAACCGTTCGAGCTTCTCGAACCGGTGCTCCGCTTCGATCATCCGGACCGTGCCCGACCGGTTGCGCATCACCATCGAGAACGTGGTCGCGCCGTCCGGCCAGTATTTGACCCCGCGCAGCAGCGACCCGTCGGTGATCCCCGTGGCCGCGAAGAACACGTCCTGCCCGGCGACGAGGTCGTCGGTCGTGAGGACGCGTTCGATGTCGTACCCCGTGTCGAGCAGCCGTCGCCGCTCGTCGTCGTCGCGTGGGAACAGTCGCCCCTGCATCGCGCCGCCGAGGCACTTCAGCGCGGCGGCGGCGACGACGCCCTCGGGAGTCCCGCCGATCCCGAGGAGGAGATCGAGCCCCGAGGTGCGGGTGGTGGCGGCCGCGATCGCTCCGGCGACGTCGCCGTCGGTGATCAGGTGGACGCGCGCGCCGACCTCGCGGACGCGGGCGATCATCTCGGCGTGGCGTTCGCGGTCCAAGATCACGACGCCGACCTCTTCGGGACGGATGCCCTTGGCCTTGGCGACCAGGCGAACGTTCTCCTCGGGCGAGGCCGTGACATCGATCGCGTCCGCCGCCTCCGGGCCGGTCGCGACCTTCTCCATGTAGACGGCCGCGCCGGGAAAGAACATCGAACCGCGTTCGGCCAGCGCGATCACCGAGAGCGCGTTCGGCTGTCCGACGGCGGTCAGTCGCGTCCCGTCGATCGGGTCGACGGCGACGTCGCACG
>DASUMC010000107.1:0-3849 GCA_036277855.1 Actinomycetota bacterium | reverse complement strand
TAGGGACACGTCGATGCTCGTTGCGCTCGAGAGGTTCGACCTGCGCATCCCCGCATGCGCTTCCCTCAAGGAGAAGCGACACGTCGTGAAGACCCTGACCAGCGGCATCCGCTCGACGTTCAACGTCTCGGTGGCGGAGGTCGATCATCACGACCTCTGGCAGCGAACGGCGATCGCGGTTGCCGCCGTCGCCGTCGAGCAGTACCACGCACGCCGGGTCCTGCACGAGGTCGAGAAGCTCGTCGACCGCTGGGGCGAGATCGAGGTCATCGACCGCGAGCTCACGCTGCACTACCCGGAGGCGTGACGGCGTGCCCGAGGGGAGCCGGCCGGACCGAGTCTCGGAGGAGTTCCGCGAGATCCTCGCGGAGGAGATCCCGAAGCTCAAAGATCCGCGCGTCGGGTTCGTGACGGTGCTGGGCGTCACCGTGACGCCCGACCTGCGCCTCGCGCGCGTGTTCTACACGACGCTGGGCGACGACCGCGCCCACCGAGCGACGGCCGCCGCGCTCGTGTCGGCCCGCGGGCATCTGCGCAAGGTGATCGGCACCCAGGTGCGCATGAAGGTGCTCCCCGAGCTGCGGTTCGAGCAGGAGGATGCGCAGGGGGGACCGGACCGCATCGAGCAGCTGATCCGCCAGCTGCACGAGCAGGAGGGGACGTGACGACGACGGATCAGTTCGCGAGGGCGGCGGAGGCCCTGTCGGAGGCCACGACCATCGCGCTCGCCTGTCACGTGAACCCCGATGCCGATGCGCTCGGCTCGATGCTGGGCCTCTCCAATCACCTGCGCGGCCTGGCGAAGCAGACGGTGTGCTCGTTCCCGAACGACCCGTTCGAGCCGCCGCGGTGGGCCTCGATGCTCCCGGGCACCGACGCGCTGGTCCCGCCGTCCGCGTTCCCGAAGGACCCGGCCGTGATGGTCACGTGCGATGTCGCGTCGCTCGACCGGCTGGCGTCGCTGGGGGCTCCCGCGGTGCGGGCGACGACGCTGATCTGGATCGACCACCACGCCACCAACGAGGGCCTTGGAACCATCCCGATCATCGATCCATCGGCGTCATCGACCTGCGAGCTCGTCTATCGCCTCGTGAAGGTGCTCGGGGGCGAGATCCGGGTCGAGACGGCGATGCCGCTGTACGCGGGGCTGGTCACCGATACGGGGCGGTTCCAGTACGAGTCGGTCGGGCCCGACACGCTCCGCCTGGCGGCCGAGCTCCGCGAGTTCCCGTTCGACCACGCGAGGCTGGTGCAGGCGCTCTACGAGGACCACGGGATCGCGTACCTGAGGCTGCTCGGCGTCGTGCTCGAACGGGTCCGAGTGGAGCCCGAGGCCGACCTCGTGTGGACCTACCTCACGCGGGCAGACCTGGACACCACCGACCTGGAGCCCGGGGACGCCGACGATCTGATCGACCTGGTCCGCACGGCGCGCGAGGCGGACGTGGCGACCATCATCAGGCAGCAGCGCGACGGACGGTTCAAGGTGAGCCTGCGTTCTCGCGGTGGCCACGACGTGGCGGCCGCGGCCGCGCGCTTCGGGGGCGGGGGGCATCGGCTCGCGGCGGGCTTCACCTCGAGCAAGGGTCTGGTGGGCACGGTCGAGTCGCTCAAGGAAGCCCTCGGGGCCGAGCCTCCGACCCCGTAGCCTCGATGACGCCGGCGCCGGAGGGGCTCCTGCTGGTCGACAAGCCATCGGGGATGACCTCCCACGACGCGGTCGACATCGTGCGCCGGTCGCTCGGCACGCGGAAGGTCGGCCACGCCGGCACCCTCGATCCGATGGCTACGGGGCTGCTGGTCCTCGGGGTCGGTCGCGCCACCCGGCTGCTGCGCTACCTCGGCGAGCTCCCGAAGACCTACGCGGCGACCGGACGGTTGGGCGAGGAGACTGACACGTTGGACGCCGACGGCGAGATCGTGCGGACGGCCCCGGTCGACGTGTCGCTCGCCGAGGTGCAACGCGCCTGCGCATCGCTCGTCGGCGAGTCGATGCAGACGCCGCCCGCCTATTCGGCCGTCAAGGTCGGGGGGCGCAAGCTCTACGAGGCGGCCCGCGGGGGCGAGGCGCTCGAGGCGCCGGCGCGGCCGATCCGGGTCGGTGCGTTCGACGTGACCGCGTTCGACGGGCGGGATCTGGAGGCCCGCATCTCCTGCTCGGGCGGGACGTACGTGCGGGTGCTCGTCGCCGACGTTGGTCGGTCGCTCGGCTGTGGGGCGCACCTGGTCGGCCTGCGCCGGACGGCGATCGGGTCGCTGCGGGTCGAGGAGGCCCGCCCACCCGGCGACGGGACGCTCCAGCCCGTCGAGCGCGCCGTCCAGCACCTGCCCAGCATCCGTCTGGATCCGGAAGAGGCTCGAGCGGCCTCGCACGGTCGCCCACTCGGACCCGCCGGGATCTTGGGCCCCTACGCGGTGCTGGATCCGGAAGATGCGCTCGTCGGCATCTATCGGGACGAGGGACCCATGGCGAGGCCCGAGGTGATCCTCCCAAGACGGTGAGGCGCGCCTTCGGTCGTCATCGCCCGGGGCTCGTGGTCCGCGACGTCACCTCGTGACTCGCGTGGATCCGTTGTCCAGCGCGAAGTACGTCGACCGCTCGCGCTGTGCCGCCGCATCGGCGGGACGACGCCAGTCCGACTTGACACGCCAGATGATGTAGGTGAACCCGCCGATCGGGATCTGGATCCCGTACGTGAGCGCGCGGAACAGCAGGACCGCCGCCACGATCGCGGCCTTCTCCTCGCCGCTGAACGCCGTGAGTCCACCGATGTACCCGAGGTCGATCAGCCCGACCCCTCCCGGCGTGATCGGCACCGCCGAGAGGAGCCGCGAGAACGCGTACACCGCGAATCCCTCGGCGGTGGAGACCTCCTGCTCGGAGACACCGAGGGCGCGCAGCGAGAGCAGCAAAACGAAGAACAGCGCGACCTGGCTCAGCACGGTCGCCAGGCTCAGCCGCAGCCACCGGTGTCGCACCAACACGATCGTGTCCCGACGGAACCGTGCCGCGCCGTCGCCCCAGGTCGTGACCGGCGGCTTGTGGAGGAGGCGGCGGAACCACGACGCGACGCGACCCATCCAGTTCCCGATCCTGATCGCGAACGCCTCGCTCCGGAACAGCAGGGCGAACAGGCCGACCGCCACGCTCAACACGATCACACCAAAGATCGCAGCTAGGATGTAGGTAGTCGTCAGATGGCCGCTCAGCGCGAGGAACACGAGCGCCAGCATCGGCAGGGCGAGCTTGGTGAAGATGTTCCAGATGCCGGTCACCCCGACGTACAGCGCCACGCTCGTGCCCGTGAACCCCCAGGAGTCGAGGATCGAATAGGTCAGCCCGACGGCGATCGCGCCGCCCGCCGGGAGCGTGTTCGCGACCGAGGTCGTCGTCTGCGTGAGCACGGCGGCCTTGCCGATACCGAGGCCGGGCAGGGCCGCCTGGTTCGCCCACCAGTACGTCACGAGGTTGAACCCCGTCGCGGCGACGAGCGACCACGTCTGGATCGGCGTGAGCGTCTTGATCGCGTCCCAGACGTCCCGGTAGTCCGCGAACTTCGGGATCGCCCACCAGAAGATGCCGACCACGATCACGAGGGAGATCAGGTAGCCCACGATCCGCTTCCACCCCAGAGGCTTGCGTGTCCGCTCGGCCGCCTGGGGTGTCGACATCGACAGAAGCCTAGTCCGTCGGGCGCTCGGGGACGAATGGGCCCGCTAGGTGTGTCCGGCTGCCGCCGCGTGAGGTCGCCGGCGCAGCGCCACGTCGCGGATCTCGGTGACGACGCCGGCCGAGCCGAGCGCTATGCCCGCCCCGAGCAGGACGCCGGCGACCACGTCCGAGAACCA
>DASUMC010000106.1:0-16644 GCA_036277855.1 Actinomycetota bacterium | reverse complement strand
AGCGGGCGGGCGCCCATCATCGCGAGGTCGTTCACCGTGCCGTTCACCGCGAGCTCGCCGATGTTCGAGCCGGGGAAGAACTTCGGCGTGACGACGAACGAGTCGGTCGAGAAGGCGAGCCGGAGGCCCTGGACGTCGACGACCGCGGCGTCGCCAAGCCGCGCGAGCTCCGACGTCGCATCCCCGAGGACCGGGACGAACAGGTCGCGGATCAGCTGGGCGGACAGCTTTCCCCCGCTGCCGTGACCGAGCAGGACCCGATCACCCGGAGAGAGGGGGACCGGACAGCGCATCGCGAACTCGCGGACGACGTTGTCGGTCACGCGGACACCTCCTCCCGCCGACGACCGGCCAGGAAGTAGGCGGCGCACGCCCCCTCGCTCGAGACCATGGGCGCGCCGAGCGGGGACTCCGGCGTGCAGAGCGTCCCGAACGCCGGACAGTCGTGCGGCTTCGCGCGGCCGACCAGCACCTCGCCGGCGATGCAGATCTCCGATTCGGAGGCGACGACACCGTCGGTGCGCGGGAACCGAACCTCTGCGTCGTGCGAGCGATACGCCTCGCGCAGGCGCAGCCCGCTGTGGGGGATCACGCCGATGCCGCGCCAGGCGCGGTCGCACGGCTCGAAGACCTCGGTGACGACGTCGAGCGCGGGCCGGTTGCCCCCGCGCACCACGGCACGCACGTACTGGTTCTCGACCTCGTGACGGCCCTCCTCCAACTGCGTCACGAGCATCCGGATCCCCTCGAGCAGGTCGAGGGGCTCGAACCCAGTCACGACGATCGGCACGCGGTGGTCCCGGGCGATTGGCTCGTACTCGGTCCAGCCCTGGATCGCGCAGACGTGACCAGGCGCCAGGAATCCCTGGACCCGGTTCCCCGGAGAGACGAGGATGGCCAGGATCGCCGGCGGCACGAGTACGTGGGCGACGAGCAGCGCGAAGTTCTCGATCCCGAGCTGCTTGGCCTGACGAACGGCCATCGCGTTGGCGGGGGCGGTCGTCTCGAAGCCCACCGCGAAGAACACGACCGTTCGGTCGGGGTTGCGGCGCGCGACCTCGAGTGCGTCGAGCGGCGAGTAGACGACGCGGACGTCTCCGCCGGCCGCTCGGGCCATGAACAGGTCCTCGCTCGAGCCGGGGACGCGGAGCATGTCGCCGAACGAACAGACGATAGCATCCTTTCGCTTCGCGATCGCGATCGCCTCGTCGATCAGCGCCAGCGGCGTGACGCACACGGGACAGCCCGGCCCATGGACGAGCTCCACCCCGGTCGGCAGGAGCTGGTCGATGCCCTGACGGATCAGCGTGTGGGTCTGTCCGCCGCAAACCTCCATGAGGGTCCACGTTTTCGTGACCGTTCGAGCGATGTCGTCCAGGAGCGCGCGGGCGATCCCGTCGTCCCGGTACTCGTCGAGGTACTTCATGATCGCGTCCCGGTCGTTCTGGGTCGGTAGTGCTCCGCCGGGACGCCGTCGGGGGTCTTCGGCAGGTCGATGTCCTCCAGGTTCCCCATCTCGGCCAGCAGCGCGTATGAGCGCGCCGCCTCCTCCTCGTCGACGACCGAGATGGCGAAGCCGACGTGGATGACGACGAACGAGCCAACGCCGACCTCGGGTGCGTACTCGAGGCAGGCGCTTCGCGTGATCCCACCGAAGTCGACCGTCCCCATGCGGATGCCGTCCTGCTGGTGGATCTCGACCACCTTGCCCGGAACACCGAGGCACATATTCGGCTACCCCCTTTCGGCGTTGGCGACCAGCACCTGCCCCAG
Source organism: Actinomycetota bacterium (assembly GCA_036277855.1). Lineage (GTDB taxonomy): Bacteria > Actinomycetota > UBA4738 > UBA4738 > HRBIN12 > DASSJM01. The sequence continues at coordinate 14,871 of DASUMC010000106.1, read as the reverse complement.
TGCGATTCCACCGTCCCCGACCGGCGCCTCTTGGGGCAGATAGGTCTCGAACCCGGCCGTCTCCAACCGCGCGACCAGGTCTGACGTAAGTAGGTTGTTGTTGAACACGCCACCGGACAGGCACACGCGCCCCAGACGGGTCGCTCCCCGGATCGCCCTGCAGGCGCCGAGCGTGGCGGCGGTCATCGTGCGGTGGAAGCGCCCGGCGACCTCGCCCACCAGGCGGCCGTGCAGGAGGTCCCGCACGACGGCCGTGATGATGGGTCGTGCGTCGACCACGATGGTGCCGTCCTCGAACCCGAGGTCGAACGGGTATTCACGAGTGGCGCTGCCCTCGGCCGCCTGCTCGAGGAGCATCGCGGGGTGTCCCTCGTACGTCGCGACGTCGACGAGGCCGGCCAGGGCCGCCACGGCATCGAACAGGCGTCCCACCGAAGAGGTCGTCGCGCCCGCCGCGGGTGAACGGACCTGGCGCAGCACCACATCGGCTAGGTCCGCAGGGACCCCGAGGAGCGCCAGCGCCTCGTCGGCGACGCCCGCATCGTGCGCGTGGGCGAGCGCCATGCGCCAAGGGTGACGAACGGCCGCGTCGCCCCCGGGCAACGAGACCGTCCGAAGGTGTCCCGCGCGATCGGCCGAGGCGGCATCGCAGACGAGGAATTCTCCGCCCCACGCCGTCCCGTCCGTCCCGAGTCCGAGGCCGTCGAACGCGACGCCGATCACGCGGCCCTCGAGCCGGTGCTCGGCCATCACGGAGGCGATGTGGGCATGGTGGTGCTGAACCGCGACGGTCGGCACCGCGAGCTCCTTGGCGAAGCGCGACGAGAGGAAGTCGGGATGCAGGTCGTGCGCCACGAGCTCGGGCTGGAGCCCGAACAGGCGCTCGTACCGCTGGAGGGCCGCCTCGAAGGAGGCCATCGCTTCCTCGGTCGTCAGGTCCCCGATGTGCTGGGAGAGATACGCCCTCCGCCCGGCCGCAAGGCAGAAGGCGCCGTGCAGCTCCGCGCCCGTCCCGAGCGTCGGGGCGACCTCGCCGGCGAGCGGGAGCGGTGTCGGGGCACGGCTCCGGGCCCTGCGCACGACGAGCCCGCGTCCCCGCCAGACGCGCTCGACGCTGTCGTCGTAGCGGGCGACGATCTCGCGGTCGTGGACGAGGAACGCGTCAGCTACGTCGGCGAGCCGCTCGAGCGCCTCCGCGTTCTCGATGCAGATGGGCTCGTCGCTGCGGTTGCCGCTCGTCATGATCAACGGGCGGCCGACCTCGCGGAGCAGCAGGTGGTGGAGCGGCGTCGATGGCAGCATCGCTCCCTGCCGACGATGGCCGGGTGCCACGGAGGGCGCGAGCGTGCCGCGGTCCTGGACGAGGACGATCGGCGCTCGCGAGGACGACAGCGCCGTCCGCTCGAGGGCGTTCAAGACGAACCGCTCGGCCGCGTCGTCCAGGTCCGCGACCATCACCGCGAAGGGCTTGTCCGGTCGACGTTTCCGCTCGCGGAGGGCAGAGACCGCCGACTCGTCGGTCGCGTCGCAGGCGAGGTGGAACCCACCGAGCCCCTTCAGCGCGACGATCCCGCCGTCGGCGAGGAGCGTCGCCGCCTGCTCGATCGGGTCGCCGGCCTGCGTGCCACCCAGACGGTCGAGGATCGCCAGGCGCGGTCCGCAGGTGGGACAGGCGATCGGCTCCGCGTGGAACCTGCGGTCGGCCGGATCGTGATACTCGCGGGCGCAGTCGGCGCACATCGGGAAGGCGCGCATGCTCGTGCGCTCGCGGTCGTAGGGCAGCGCCTCGATGATGGTGAAGCGGGGTCCGCAATCGGTGCAGTTGATGAACGGATACCGGAACCGGCGGTCGGTGGGTTCGAACAGCTCTCCCAGGCAGCTCTCGCAGGTGGCGGCGTCCGCCGAAACGAGTCGTTCCCCGCCGAACCCGACGACGCTCTCGTCCACATCGAAGGTCTCGAACCCGGTCGGCGCGGCGTCACGCCACGTGACCGAATCCACGCGGGCGAGGACGGGCGCCTGCGCCTCGAGCGCCGAGCAGAAGTCGTCGAGGGCCGGAGCCGCTCCCTCGACGACGATCTCCACGACGCCGCTTCGGTTCCGGACCCGGCCCGTCAGCCCGGCGTCGCTCGCGAGCCTCCAGACGAACGGTCGGAAGCCCACCCCCTGCACGATGCCGCGTACCTCGATCTCGCGCGCCGATGGGAGTTCGGTCACTGGCCCCGACATCGCATGAGCGCTCATGTCCAACCCTCGACGAACGTTGACTCGATCATCGTGTCAGCGGCTCGTCGCCGCGTGACGGGTCGCTCGACCCGTCCGTTTGGGCCCCTTCGGCCTTCGCGGCAAGGCTCCGCGCCTCCCGCACGACCGAGTCGGTGAGATGCGGCAGCGCCGCTCGAACGGCCCTGGACATCGGCCGTCCGGGCGCAGTCTGCTCCGCTTCCACGCCGACCACCACGACCCGGGGGAGCGGACCGATCGCGCTCGCCAGGCCGAACGCCTCGACGACGCCGAACCCGTGGGAGGACAGCGACGAGCCGATCTCGGCCTGCAGCCCGTCGGGACCTGCGACGGCCCGCACGACCGTTCCGGGCGGTCGGGCCCCTCCGGGCGTGCGGATCGCGTCGGCCACCACGACGGCGTCCGCGCCGTCGAGATGGTGCACGACGTTGAGCGGCGAGACGACGGGAAGGACCTCGACGCCAGGGATGGGTTCGAGCGCCGCGCGGGCTCGCTCGACCGCGACGATCCCCGCGGCGTCGTCGCCCGCATCCGGGTTGCCGCATCCGATCACCCGGACGGTCGTCATCGCGGGCTCAGGACCGCTCGATCTCGAGACGGAGGAAGTGCGTCGCGCAGCTGATGCACGGGTCGTAGTTCCGAACGACCATCTCGCACAGTCGGGTCAGCTCGTCGTCCGGCCGGTCGAGCACGTCCGGCAGGAAACGCCGGAGATCCTCCTCCATGTGCCGGAGGTTCTGCGACGTGGGAGGGATGATCTTCGCCTCGAGGATCGTGCCGTCCTCATCGACCTCGTAACGGTGATACAGCGTCCCGCGCGGCGCCTCGGTGGTCCACGTCGCGCTGCCGGCGCGAGGCTCGGGGTCGACCATCGGAGGCTCCGGCGGCGTGTAGGCCTCGATGATCCGGATCGATTCCTCGATCGCGAGGGTCACCTCCGCGGCCCGGGCGGCCATCGAGAAGAACGGGTCGGTCTCCGGCACGCGGAGCCCGGCCCGCTCGGCCACCTCGCGCGCGACCGGCGTGAGCAGCGTCGCGTTCAGGTTGATCCGGGCCAGCGGGCCCAGGAAGTACGGCGTTCCGGTATCGCTCATCAGCGAGTGGAGGGCGTTCGAGTGCTCGACGTGCACCTCGTGCGTCACCCGCTCGTAGGTCGTCGCGTCCCACCGCCGGCCGTTCGTCGAGGCCATATCGCCGACGGTGATCGGGTACTCCGAGTTACCCACCATCGAGACCATCTCGGCCGGGCGCGCGAACGACGGCGCCGGAAGCGACGCGACGAAGTCCGCGATGCCGGGCATCTCCCCGAGCGCCCATTCAAGCCGTGGCAGGAACGGCTCGAGGTCTCGCTTGCGGGGAGCCTTCGAAAACCCGCCGACGCGCGGGGAGACGGGGTGGATCTCCCGCCCGCCGATGGCGGCCATGAGGTCGTTGCCGATACGCTTGATCTCGAGGCCCCGCTTGACGAGGTCGGGGTGCTCGGTCGCCATCTCGATCGCGTTCGCGAACCCCATGAAGTCGGGCGCAGCGAGCAGGAAGATGTGCAGCACGTGGCTCTCGATCCACTCCCCGCAGTACAAGAGCCGCCGGAGCTCGTGCGTCCCCGCCGGCACCTGCATGCCGAACAGCCGCTCGAGGCCGTGCACGGCGCTCATCTGGTAGGCGACCGGGCAGATCCCGCAGATCCGCGGCACGATGTCGGGCACCTCGTGGAAGGCCCGGCCGGCCAGGAACGCCTCGAAGAACCTGGGTGGCTCGTAGATCTCGAGCCGGAGATCCGTGATCTCGCCGTCGTCGACCGCGACGTGGAGCGCGCCCTCGCCCTCCACGCGCGCGATGACGGGTACGTCGACCGATCGGTGGGTCACGGCGCCGCCTCCTTGCGCTCGAGGGCGTCGGCGGCCTCGCGGAAGGGCGGTGCCCATCCGGTGATGAAGCGGAACTTGTCGGCAGCACCCTTCTCGGTGAGCCCCAGCTCGATGAAGCGGCGCCCTAGGGCGTCGGTGTTGTTCGAGGGCTGGGCCGGCCCGAAGCAGCCGTAACACCCGCGACCGAACCCCGGGCACAAGGCCCCGCACCCCGTCCGGGTGACCGGGCCGAGGCACGGCTCACCCTTGGCCACGACGACGCAGACGAAGCCACGCCGCTTGCACTCGACGCATACGGGTGAGTCCGAGACGCGAGGCATGGCTCCGCTCAGCAACGACCCGATCGCGCCGAGGAGCTGGCCGCGATCGACGGGGCACCCCGTCAGCTGAAGGTCGACCGTCACATAGTCCGAGATCGGATGGGAGTCCTCGAGCGAGCGCACGTACTCGGGCGTCGGGTACACGGTGCGCACGAACTCGTCGTGCTTGCCCGTCGCGTTGCGAAGCGCCTGCACCCCACCGCTCGTCGCGCAGGCGCCGATCGTGATCACGACGTTGGACTCGCGCCGGATCTGCCGGATCTGATCCTCCTGCTCCGGCGTCGAGACCGATCCCTCGACGAGCGTGATGTCGTACGGACCGGGTTCGATGCGGCTCGACGCCTCGGCGAAATTGACGATCTCGATCGCACCGGCGAGCTCGAGCAGCGCCCGCTCGGCATCGAGGAACTGGAGTTGGCACCCGTCGCACGAGGCCATCTTGAACACCGCGACCCGAGGTTTGACGTTCGTGCTCACAGGTCCGGCACCTCCATGAGGTCGCGGACCTCGTCGTAGCGGAAGACCGGCCCGTCCGTGCACACGAAGTACGGGCCAAGCTGGCAGTGCCCGCAGATCCGGATCGCGCACTGCATGTTCCGCTCCATCGAGAGGTAGAGCCGCTCGGGAGGCACCCCGCGATCGAGGAGCCCCTGGTTGCTGAACCGCATCATCGTCTCGGGACCGCAGGTGAACGCCGTCGTCCGGGCAGGCTCGATGCCCGCCTTCTCGAAGAGCGTGGTGACCACACCTACACCGTAGAGCCAGCCGGGTTCGGCCTGATCGACGGTCAGGTGCAGCTCGACGCCCAGTCGTTCCGTGGAGGCGAGCCATGCGTCGAGCTGCTCCTGGTACGGGAGCAGGGTCGGCGTGCGGGCGCCCACCAGCAAGATCAGGCGGCGGAAGCGATCGCGATGCCGCATCGCCCACTCGATCGCGGGACGGACCGGGCAGACGCCGAGGCCGCCGGCGACGACGAGCAGATCGCCGCCCTCGGCCTCGTGCAGCGGCCAGGGCCTGCCGAACGGGCCCCGCACCCCCAGTTCGTCCCCCGGTTGGAGACCGCGGAACGCGTCGGTCACGCGCCCGACGAAGCGGATCGTGTGACCGAGCCGCTGTGGGTGCGCCGGATCCGAGCTGATCGAGATCGGGATCTCGCCGACGCCGAACAGGTACAGCATGTTGAACTGCCCGGGCTCGAACGCGTAGCCGTCGCCGTCGCCGTCACGCCATGTGGACCAGAACGTGGACGACTCGGGTGTCTCCGGGACGATCCGCTGGATGACCGCTACCCTCGCGGGACCACCCTCCGGATCGCGCGACGCTACGTGCATGACCGCGCTCACGAGGTCGTCACCTCCACCTGGCCGTCGGTGATGCGGATGGCCGCGATCTCCTCGGTGACGTCGATGCCCACGGGGCACCACGTGATGCACCGCCCGCAGCCCACGCACCCGGACGTCCCGTACTGGTCGATCCAGGACGCGAATTTGTGGGTCAACCACTGCCGATAGCGCGAGGCGCGCCGGTCTCGCACGGCCGCGCCCGCCGTCCAGCCGTGCTCCTGGCTGAAGCAGCTCGCCCATTCCCGCGTCCTGGTCGCGACGTCGCCCGAGAGCGACACCCCGTCGACCACGTCGTGACAGAAGCAGGTGGGGCAGACCATCGTGCAGTTCGTGCACGCGAGGCACCGGTCCGCCACCTCCTCCCACCTTGGATGCGTCGCGTTCCGGTACAGGAGGTGCGGCAGGTCCGACGTGTCGAGCTGCCGCCCCATCCGTGTGGCCGCCTCCGACGTGACCCGCTCGGGCTCTCGTGCCTCCTCGGGCGTGGCTTCGCGCATCTCAACCCCGGCCAGCAGCCGCTCGCCCCGTTCCGTTCCGACCTCGACGACGAACCCGTCGTCGAGCTCGGTCAGCGCGACGTCGAACCCCATCGTGCAGCGGGGCCCCGTGTCCATCGAGACGCAGAAGCAGGTCGCACCCGGCTCGCCGCAATTCACCCCGATGAAGACGGACTCCTCGCGACGTCGACGATAGGCCGGATCGACATCCATGAAGACGCGGTCCTGGACCGCGATGGCGTGCAGGTCGCACGATCGGAGCCCGACGAACGCGAACGGGCCGCCCTCCTGCGTCTCGATCTCGGCATGCATCGCGCCGTCCCGAGCGATGCTCGAGAGCACCTCTCGCGGCGGGAACAGGTAGCGCTTGCCGGCGTCCGGGCCGTGCGCCCATCCGAACAGGCGCTCGTCCTCGCGGCGCGTCAGGCGGTAGGTACCGGGCCCCTGCTCCTCGCCGACGCCGGCCGGAAGGTCGCCAGCGCCGTCGATCCGATCGAGCACGATCGCTCCATCGCGGACCGTGGGGCCGATCAGCTCGTACCCGGCGTCCACGAGCGAACGAAGGAACCCGTCGAACGCCGGCCGGTCCAGGTACCTCACCACAACCTCCGCGACACTACTCCTCGACGCCGAGCGCCGCCGCCCACCCGGACCCGTGGGTTCACACTCCGGCAAGAGCCGTCAGGTTGGACAGCTGGTGCGCGACCCTGGGCCCAGCCGTCCGAGCCAGGACGCGAACGACGTCGTCGCGCGCCAGGATCCCGATCGAACGACCGTCGTGGTCAACGACAGGCAGGCGATCGATCCGCGCCCTCGCCATCCTGACCACCGCATCGACAAGTGGCTCGTCGGGAGAGGCGGTGACGGGGCTCTCCGTCATCAGATCCCTCACCTGCCACTCGGACCCCCCGCAATGCGGGCGAAGGAAGGGGCCCGTCTCCCGTGCGTACGGATGCGGAGCCGCGAGGTCGGAGGTCGTGACGACCCCTACGACGCGATCACCCTCGACCACGGGCGCTCCACCGACACCGTGTCGAATCAGGTATGCCAAGGCCTCGCTCGCAGGCATGTCGCGCGACACGGACACGACCGACTTCGTCATCGCGCCCTCGACCGTCCCGAGAGCTTCGGCGAGCTTGGATCGCTCGGGCCGAATCGTCCCTAGATGAGACATGTCACCACCTCCGGGCTCAGGCTGGCAGACCACGAAGCCGCGGCATGGGGCCGTTCGACCCCCTGCACACGGACCATCGGCCCCGGGACGGTCTGAGTGGGCTCCTCGATGATCGCGGGATTCCGGATAATCGCGGGGATTCCGCCGGAAGGGGCCCATGAGATCACTGTTCAAGCTCGGGGGCTACTTCGCGAGCGGCATCCTGATCGTGCTGGGGGCCGGCACGGTCGTCGTCGGGGCGCTCGACTTCTCCGAGGTCCGAGACACGATCGCCCAGGAGGACATCACGGCGACGCCCGACGCGCGGGAGCAAGGCGCCGACCTGGACCCGGGTCAGGTGATCGATACCGGCGCCGAGGCCAAGGAGTTCGCCAAGATCATCCGGGCCCACGTGCTGGGGATCACCGGCGAACGGACCCACGCGGAGATGGGTAGATTCCTCACGCCCTCGGGGGAGGAGACCAACGACGAGGCGGAGGCGGTCACCGACGAGCAGGGCAACCCGGTGCAGAACAGCGTGCGCGACCTCTGGGTCACGGCGACCTCCACCACGGCGCTCAACACGGCCTTCTTGGCCGAGCGGATCGCGCTGTTCTCGATCGCGATGGGCGTGGCGCTGCCGCTGATGGGGATCGGGTTCCTGGTGCTGACGATCCCTGTGTTGCGCCCGGAGAGAGCGATCGAGCCGACGCCACCGGCCGCCTAGCGCCGGGTCGTATGGCCCGTTGAGGACGGGCCCGTCGACCCTCGGCACGTACGAGCCGGCGCGGGACGCTTCCGGGAACGACCCGCGGAGTGAGGAGGCGTCATGGACCGATACATGAGGAACGTGCTCATCGTCGAGTCCGATCCCGTGGAGCGCGAACGCCTCGCCGCGACGCTCGAGGGGAACGGCTTCGAGGTCGTGCTGTGCCCCGGGCCCACGGCGCCCGATTACACGTGCGTCGGAGCGAGAGTCGGCAGGTGTCCGTTGGCCACGGACGGGTGCGTCGTCGTGATCGACATGCATCGGGACGGCGACGCCTCGGTCTCGGGAACGTCGGCCGAGGAGCTGCTCGACTTCTACCTTCAGGCCCAAGACCCCGTCGTCACGCTCAGTGCTCGGCCGATCGCCAGAGACAACGCGCGCGTCCTGGAGCTGCGGCGTCACCCGGACACCGACACGTTGCTGACGGCCGTGTGGTGGGCGGCGTCCCCGAAGGTTACGGGGCATCCGGTCGTGAGAGGCGCCTGGAGCTGAACCCACGGACATCGGTCCCGGATCTCGGGACCTTCGCCTCCTTGCGACTTCATCCTTCGGGTGAGACACATAGATCGGCTGCACCGGTGGGCCGCCATTCGGTCCCCGGGCGAGGAAGGAGGAGGAGATGTTCGAGAAGATTCTCTTGGCGGTGGACGGCTCGGACCCCTCCGTCCAGGCGACGGCCGCGGCCTCCGAGATCGCGACGAAGTCCGGAGGCACGGTCCACGTGTTGCACGTCCACGAGGCGGGCTTGGTCCTGCCCGTGGAGACGAACACCGAAGCCCAGGGTGTCGCGGACCAGGCGATCAAGCACCTCGAAGCCGACGGCGTCGAGGTGTCCGGACAAACGGTGTCGGCTCGGGCCGGTTCGGTCGCCCCCACCATCATCGACGCGGCTCGTTCGTTCGGCTGTGACCTGATCGTGATGGGGACCAGGGGTCTGTCCGACTTCTCGGGTCTGCTGGTCGGGAGCATCGCTCACAAGGTCATCCACCACGCTGACTGCCCCGTCCTCGTGGTGCGCTGACCCGGTACGCGCAGATCGCACGGCGGCTCGCCCAGGTGTGCCGGCGGCGATGGCGGCGACGCGAATCGGCACGCTCCTGCCATCGGGGAGGGCGATCTTCCCTCCGACCGCTTCGACCGTAAGCCCGCGAGGCGGCGCCCGTGACCTCGCCGAACGTCACGTCCCGCCCGGGACCTTCGGGCAAGGTGCGCACCCCGCCCGCCTGCCACGCTTCACTACGATGGATGCGATGGCGACCGAGGCGTTCCAACCACTCGAGTCGGACGTCGTGCTGCGGGACGGATCGACGGTTCGGATCCGGCCCGCCCGACCGAGCGACGAGACCCGCGTCGAGGACTACCTGATCGGGCTCTCACCCGAGACGCGCCGCCTGCGCTTCTGGTCGCAGGCGATCGACGTCCGAGGACTCGCTCGCAAGATCGTCGACGTCGATCTCGACAACCATCTGACCTTGCTCGTTCTCCATGGGGGGGATGAGGGACGGATGATCGGTGGTGCCCAGTACATCCGGACACACCGCGGGCGCGCCGAGATCAGCCTCTCCGTGACCGACGAATTCCAAGGTCGAGGGATAGGGTCGATCCTGCTCGGCCAGCTGGCCGAGGCCGCCGCGGCCCATGACATCGCCATCTTCTCGGCAGACGTCCTGCCGGAGAACCACTCGATGATCAACGTCTTCCGTTCGAGCGGCTTCGATCTTTCGATCCGAGCGACTCCGGGAGCGATCGAAGTGGAGTTCCCGATCGGCCTGACGGACACGGCGATCCAGCACTTCGAGGATCGTGAGACGCAGGCGGCGATCAGCGCGATGCGGACGTTCCTGGCGCCACGTTCGGTCGCCGTGATCGGAGCGTCGCGGGATTCCTCGGCCATCGGAGGCCGGTTGTTCCACAACCTCCTGATGACCGAGTTCTCCGGCTCGGTCTTCCCGGTGAATCCGAAGGCGGACGTGGTCCACGGTGTCGTCGCGTACCCCAACGTGGAGGCGATCCCGGGCGACGTCGACGTCGCGTTCGTCGCGGTTCCCGCGATCCACGTTGAGGAGATCGCGCAGCAGTCCGGCCGCAAGGGCGTGCGGGGGCTGGTGGTCATCTCGGCCGGATTCGCGGAGGTCGGCGACGAGGGCGTTCTGAGGCAAGCGAGGCTCTTGGAGACCTGCCGCTCGTACGGCATGCGCCTGATCGGTCCGAACTGCATGGGGATCGTCAACACGGCCGAGGACGTGCGACTGAACGGGACATTCGCGAACGTGTACCCGCCAGCTGGACGGGTGGGCTTCTCGTCGCAGTCGGGGGCGCTCGGGCTGGCGGTCATGCAGTACGCTTCCGAGCTCGGGCTGGGCCTGTCCTCGTTCGTGTCCGTGGGCAACAAGGCTGACATCTCCGGAAACGACCTCGTCGCGTACTGGTCCGCCGACGAGCGTACGGACGTGATCTTGTTGTACCTCGAATCCTTCGGGAACCCGAGGAGGTTCGCGCGGCTCGCCCGGGAGATCGGAAGGAGCAAGCCGATCATCGCCGTGAAGTCCGGGCGCAGCGCCGCCGGCCAACGAGCCGCTGCCTCCCACACCGGCGCGCTCCTTGCAGCCTCGGATGTCACGGTCGACGCACTGTTCCGGCAGGCGGGCGTGATCCGGACGGACACGCTGGAGGAGATGTTCGACGTCGCGACGATCCTGGCGAATCAACCACCGCCGAAGGGCGACGGCGTGGCGATCGTCACCAATGCGGGAGGCCTCGGGATCCTGTGCGCCGACGCGTGCGAGGCCCACGGGCTGCACGTCGCGGCGCTCTCGGAGCGGAGCACGGCCGCCCTGCGATCGTTCCTTTCCGCGGAGGCCAGTGTGGGGAACCCCGTGGACATGATCGCCTCCGCGACGGCCTCGGACTATCGACGCACGATCGAGATCGTGGCGGGCGACCCCGGAGTCGACGCGATGATCGTGATCTACATCCCACCCGAGGCGACGCGGGCCGAAGAGATCGGCGAGGCGATCGCCGAGGGGATCGACGCGCTCGAGGGGCGGATCCCTGTGGCGACCGCCTGGATGTCCACGAAGGGGCTCCCGGCGCAGCTTCAGAAGACCGGGACCTCCATCCCGTCGTTCGCGTTTCCGGAGCAGGCGGCGATCGCGATGGCGCGCGCGGCGGCGTACGGTCGATGGCGCGACAGGCCGCTGGGTTCCGTCCACACGTTCGACGACGCCAGACCGGACGAGGCGTACGCCATCCTCGCGACCGCGCTCGGCCGCCGAGACGACGGATGGCTGAGCCCGGGCGAAGTGGAACGCCTCCTCGAGTGTTACGGATTGGGGACCGCGCGTTCGGACCGGGCGGCGACCCCCGAGGGAGCGGGGGAGGTGGCGGCCAGGATCGGTGGCAGGGTCGCGGTCAAGGCGTTCGGCCCGGACATCGTGCACAAGACCGAGATCGGAGGCGTCGCGCTCGGATTGTCCGGGGCCGATGAGGTCGCCCGTGCGGCTCGGGAGATCACGGATCGGATAGCAGGTGCCGGCATCTCGGTCGAGGGGTTCCTCGTCCAGGAGATGGTGGATGGCGGCGTCGAGATGCTCGTGGGCGTGGCCCACGACCCGTTGTTCGGGCCGGTGGTTGCCGTGGGCGCCGGTGGAACCATCGTAGAGCTGCTCAAGGACGTCTCCGTCCGCATCACGCCGATCAGCGATCTGGACGCGCAAGAGATGGTTCGATCGCTCGGCACGTTCCCGCTGCTGGATGGTTTTCGAGGGGCGAACAGGGCCGACGTAGCCGCGCTGGAGGAGGTCATCCTGCGGATCGGCGCGCTTGCGGAACATCATCCGTCGGTCGCCGAGATGGACTGCAATCCCGTGAAGGTCCTGCCGTCTGGCGCGGTCATCGTCGATGCCCGAGTGAGGGTCGAGGAACCGCCGCCCACGAAGCCGCTCGCCGGGCTCGGTGGCTGAGTTAGGCCCATTGCCTCATCAGACGATCTGGCCGAGGCTCGTCCGGCTAACGAGAAGCCCAGCCGAGACGGAACGAGCCCGCGATCTCGCCGCTAGGCCGACCGGGCCATCGCTTGAGCGGTCCGACTGCGTGGTCCCATCGCCGCTGGACCCAACGCGAGAACCCGGATCGACGCCGCGACCGACATCGCGCCTCCGATCGCCGCGAGCGCGATGCGGATCGGAGTCGTCCGTCCCGGCATGGAACCGATGAAGGACCTATGTCTGGAACGCCGCCTCGCGAGGCACCGCGGGCGGAAGCTCATCACCTCGGATCAGCAACTGGCCGTGAAGCACGACGTGGGCCACGATCGGCGCCAACGCGTTGCCGCTCGAGAGGAACGCGATCGCCTGCACGCCGCAGACCGCCAGGGCCCCGAACAGGGCTGGGCGCCCGGCCCGGGTCCGGAACTCCCGGTATCCGAGGTGATGGACCAGGATCACGAGCAGCGACCCCCCGATCGCGAGAGCGCCGGAGCCGACCCTCGCCCAGCCGCCGTCGGTCCATCCAAGCGCGTCGCACATCTGCCAGACGGCGAGGATGGGTAGCGTGGACAGCAACACCGCCTCGGCGATGCCGTAGACCAGCCCCTCCCATAGCATCAGTCCAACGAGGTGGGTCCCGGTCGCGTGAGGATGCGCCGGAAGCCTTCGGATGAGCGGGATCGCGACACCAGCGGCGATGAGACCCGAGATGAGCCCCCACCCGACGCCCGAGGTGAACAGCTCGCTCGCCGAGGTGCCCGACCAGGCACAGTAGCCAGCGCCGAGGCCGAGCGCCAGCACGAGGAGCATCGCGATGTACGGAGTGCGTGGAATCCTCAAGAGGTCCGTGAGCACCCATGTCACGAGGAAGGCGACCACGACGATCATGCCGAACGCCGCGAGCGCCTCTTGCCACGTCAAGCCAGGATCTGCGCTGGGCATCGCCACACCTCCTACGTCCGGGCGCGTCTTGCTTCGCGCCGCCCTCGCCTTCCATGGTCACGTGGGCGGAATCGGGCGGTTGGGGTCTCTTGACCCGAAGCCTATGGGACGAAAGTCCAAGAGCTGCTACGTCGGTGGCCGCCTGCAGAGACACGTGCTGCGCCCGCCGCCGTGAGCGCTGGTTACGCGATCGCCGCCCGGTTCAGGTGAGCATCAAGAAGAGGCGCTCGAACTTGCTTTCCTCGTAGCCTTCGTCTCGAGCCGCCACCTCGTCGGTCAGGCACTGCCGGAGCTGGCCGGTGAGGAGCTTGAGCCCCACCCGGTCCACGGCCCGGCCGACAGCAGCGAGCTGCTGGACGACGTCTTGGCAATCACGGCCCTCCTCGATCATCCGGATGATCCCGCCGAGTTGCCCATGGACCCGGCGCAGCCGGTCCAGCGCCTCCGGAACGACCTCGCTCTCGAACTTCATCGCTCGCACTCCCGTTTCGCCTCGTCGACATGCATCCTCGGATGCCGTACCCCCCAGGGCATAGGGTCCTTCGGCCTCATCCGGCCGGGTCCCCCGGCACTCAGTACGCGGCATCCGAGCTGCCACGCTGGCGTGCACAAGGAAGGAGGACGGCATGGATGGCTCGCTCTCACTGGTCCTCTTCTCGGGGACCGATGACAAGCTCAACGCGGCAGCCGTGCTGGTGGCCGGTGCCGCGGCGATGGGCCGGAAGGTCCGCGTTTTCCTCCAGTACTGGGCGCTCGATGCGTTCCGGGCCGATCGGATCCTCAAGGACCACGGCGTCGCGCCGGAGGCCGGCCTGGAGGGCGCGGAGCTCTTCCAGCGTCACGGCGGCCAGCACTGGAGCGAGATCCTTCGCCAGGCGAAGGACATCGGCGAGGTCGACATCCAGGCCTGCTCGCTGTCGATGGAGATGTTCGGGCTGGAGGTCGCCGACCTCGATCCGCTGGTCGACGGCCAGGAGGGGGTCGCCGGGTTCTTCACGCACGCCGACGGCTCCGTGACGTTCATCTAGGAGGTGTGGGGATCCATGACGACGGTCAACATCACCCGTTCGATCGATGCACGAGGCATGCCGTGTCCAGGGCCGCTGATGAGCCTGATCGGCGCGATCCGCGAAGGGCAGGTCGGCGACGTGATCGAGGTCCTTTCGTCCGATGCGGGCTCGAGGACGGACATCCCTGCGTGGCTCGCGAAGGCGGGGCACGAGCCGGTCGAGGTCGTCGAGGAGGACGGCTTCACCCGTTTCGTGGTTCGGAAGGCGCGATAGCGATGCCCGCGCGGGTCGCGGTACTCGGCGGAGGTGTGGGCGGAACGCTCGTGGCCAACCTGCTCGACAAGGCGCTCGGGCGCGAGGCACGGGTCTGTGTGATCGACCCGACCGGGATGCACCACTACCAGCCGGGCTACCTGTACGTCGCACTCGGCCAGGCGAACGGGCGATGGCTGATTCGAGACGAACGGTCACTCCTTCGCCGGGACGTCGATCTGATCATCGACCGAGCGATCCGGATCCATCCGGACGCCAGCACGGTGCAACTCGAACGCGGCGCGAGCGTCGACTGGGACTACCTCGTCATCGCGACCGGCGCGCGGCTGATGCACGATCGCATCCCGGGACTCGTCGAGGGAGCGTTCGGCTTCTACTCCCTGGAAGATGCCCAGCGCCTGCGCGAGGAGCTTCGCAGGTTCCGCGGAGGCCGGATCCTCGTCGGCATCGGCGGCATCCCCTATAA
>DASUMC010000105.1:0-3597 GCA_036277855.1 Actinomycetota bacterium | reverse complement strand
AGGCTCACGAACCCGAGGACGAACAACGCGAAGACGGCCGCGGCGGCGAGCAGTGCGCCACCGGTTGCCTTCTCGGCGGCGATCCCACGCATCTCCTCCTTCGCGAGGGCGACCTGCTGCCGGATCAGCAGCGTCAGATCGGCCCCGATCGAGCGGATGAGCTCCTGCAGACGCAGCCGATCCCGTTCATCCGTCGCGACGTCCATCGATCATCACCCCTTCCCCGCGCTCCTCGCGCGCTCGAGCGGTTCCTACCCCGTCGGGGGCCGCCGAACCCGCCGGCGTCCGAGTGCGTTCCACACGTCGTCGACGGCGAGGCCCTCGAACGTCGGGACCAGCAGGTCGGCCTCGGTTAGGTCGAGCCCTGCCGTGGCGTCGTTCGGGACGCAGACGCAGGAGATCCCGGCGGCCTTCGCGGCCCGGATCCCATTCGGCGAGTCCTCGACGGCGAACGTCGAGCCGGCCGGGACCTCGAGCAGCTCGAGCGCCGCGAGATACAGGTGGGGGTTCGGCTTTGCCCGGGTCGCGTCCCCGTCGGCGCACACCATCGCCGCCCAGCCGTCTGGCCAGCCGAGGCGTTCGAGATGCGTGACCAGCCACTCGCTCCGGTCGCTGCTGACGAGCGCCCGCCGCACGCCCACCTCGTCGAGCTGTCGCAGGAACGCGGCGATCCCCGGTCGCAGGGGCACGTGGTCGGCGGCGGCACGGACCCGGCCCTCGGTTCGCGCGATCTCCTCCTGGTCGAAGGGGAGGCCGCGCAGGCGGCCGAGCTCCGCGTAGGGGTCGAAGCCGCCCAGCGTGCCGATCGCGGCCGACCACGTCGGGAGCGTGAGCTCGTGGCCGTGCTCCTCGTACAGGTCACGGAAGACCCCGTACACCGCGGTCTCGGAGTCCCAGAGCGTGCCGTCGAAGTCGAACAGCACGGCGCGCAGGTCGGCCGTCATGTCGTGCCGGACCGAAGGAACCCGCGGACCGAGGCGAAGAACCGGTCCGCCGCCGACGCCCACGTCGGGAGGGTCTGGGCGCGTCTTCGCGCGCCGGCTGCGAGTCGGTCGCGCAGGTTCCGATCCGTCGTGATCGCTCGGAGCGCGGATGCCAGGCCGGCGACGTCGCCCGGCTCGGCCATGAGCGCCTCCCGACCGTGGTCCGTGAGGCGCGGGAGGTTGCCGGCGCGCCAGCCGACTACCGGGAGGCCGGCCGCCAGCGCCTCGGCCCACGCGGTCCCGTACGCGTCCGCGAACGAGCAGAGCGCGAACACGTCCGCGGAACGGTAGAGCCGGCCGACCTCCTCGATCGGCACCGAGCCGCGCACGACCACGCGGTCGCGGAGGTCCGGCGCCGAGATCCGACGTCGGACGCGTTCCGCGTAGCCGCGATCGGGATCCGTCTCGCCCACCAGCCACAGGGTGGCGGACGGCCGCGGCAGCGTCGCGAACGCCTCGACGAGCTCGAGGATCCCCTTGGGCGGCGCCCAGTTCGCGACGCAGAGCACCGAGGCGACACGGCCGCGACGGAGATCGAGCTGAGGTCCTGCCGCGACCGGGAGATCGCACCCGGGCGGGACGAACGCGATCCGCTCGGATGCGACTCCGATCGCGCGCAGGTCGTCGATCAGCCCCTCCCCGGCGACGATGACCCCCGCCGCCGATCGGTACGCGATACCGTCGAGCGCGCGCTGGGCGTTTGCACGGACCCACCCGTGGTCGAGGCCGCCGGGCGGCTGGTGCGCGACCGCGATGACGGGCGTGCGCACCCCGCGGATCCAGGGCGCGACGAAGGCCGCCGCGATGCTGTCGAGCAGGATCGCGTCCGATCCCTCCGCCGCCGCGCGCAGCGTCCACGCCGCCGGCAGCGCGGGGATCGGCCAGGGGAGCGACGGGACGGATCCGAACCTCAGCTCGGCCCCGTGATCCGGGGCGGCCGCGGCCATCATCCGGTGGTACCGGTACCCGCCCGTCCGGCGATGCGGATCGCCGAGCGTGACCAGCGCGAGCCGCAGCTGCGCCACCTCGAGCTCAGACCTTCGCACGGACCCCGCCGAACGCGTCGTCCGACTCCCACACGCGCACCGACACGACCTCGGCCCCGTCGCCGCCGAGCGGCTCCGCAAGGCGATGGTGGATCCACGCGGCGAAGACCTCGACCGTCACGACCTCGGTCCCGCAGACCTCGGAGAGGTCCCGGTCGCGAGCGTCTCCGACCACGTCGGTGAGCGAGCGCGTGAGGACGTCGAGGTCGCACACCATGCCGCGCTCGTCCAGCCGTTCGCGTTCGGCCACGACCTCGACGCGGTAGTCGTGTGGGTGTCGCTCGTCCTCGGGCGGAGGCCGGTCCGGCATCGCGTGGAACGCGCGGAAGGACGTCGAGGCGCCGACCTCGAACATTCAGTACCTCAGGGCGACGTGCAACAGGCCTTCCTCGCCGCGATCCAGTGCGGCGTAGGCGTCGGCGGCTCGGTCGAACGCGACCTCGGTCGTGGCGAGCAGCTTGAGCGGGAGCTCGTGCATCAGGCGGGCGGCGGCACGTCGCCGCCTCGGCACGTCCCATCGATGCGCCTGGCGCGACGGGATCGTCGAGACCTGCGTGCTCCGGATCTGCAACCGGCGGCGATGGAACGCGCCGCCGAGCGGGAGCGCGACCTCCTTGTTCCCGTACCAGCTGCAGACCAGCGCCTCTCCCTCGTGCGCGAGGAGCTCCAGCGCGAGCGGAAGTGCGCCGGGGGCCCCGGTCGCGTCGACGACCAGCGGCACGCCCGCACCCGCGGTCGAGATCTCCACGTCTCGCCTGATCTCCGAGGGGTCCACGGCCCAGACGCCGAACCGGATCGCGGTCGCGCGACGGTCCGCCCTCGGATCGACGCCGACCACGTCGGCCCCCGAACGCTGCAGCAGGACCGCCGTCAGCACGCCGACCGGCCCGAGCCCCAGGACCACGACGGGCTCCTCGATCCGCGCGCCGGCGTCGAGCGAGACCTGGAGCGCGGTCTCGACCAGGGGCAACATCGTGGCGACCCGCCCGTCGACGGCGTCGAGCGGCACGATCTCCGGGGCACCCACGGTGAACCGATCCTGGTGGGCATGGAATGCGAAGACGTTCGAACCCTCCTCGATCCCGGGCACCCGCGAGCGCTCCACCTCGCCCACGCAGCTGTAGCCGTACGCGAAGGGGAATCTAAAGCTGCCGGTCAACGACGGGAGCGTCTCGTCGACCTCGAGGCCTGGGTCCAGCTCCCCGCGGTAGGCGAGCAGCTCCGTCCCGCCGCTGATGCCAGACCATCGCGTCCGCACGAGGAGCTCCTCGGGGCCCGGGGGGTGCACCTCCACACGCTGGATCTCGACACGGCGGGGGGCGACGAACCGGAGCGCGCGTCCCTCCACCTCGTTCCGGTACCCCTCGGCGCCTGCGACCAACCGCGTCCGCGATTGCGAGGAGACCTGGATGGGAACACTCCTGCCGGTGTCCGCAACCACGATCGCCCCGACAGAGATCGCGAATCTCACCCTTCCCACGCCGTTCGGCGGATGGGAGACGCACGCCTTCGAGTGGGCGGGATCGGTCCATCTGTGCCTGTGCCGCGGTCGCATCGGCGACGGCGAG
>DASUMC010000104.1:0-3119 GCA_036277855.1 Actinomycetota bacterium | reverse complement strand
GGCCAGAACGTGATGATCGTGCCGGTCTTGCGAGTCGCCTTGCCCTTGGTGAGCCTGGTGGTCGCCTTGCCGCGCGCGTAGGTCTGCGTCCACGAGCCGCCCTCGCGCATCACCTGGACGACCAGCTTCTCCGACAGGGCGTTCACCACGGACACCCCGACGCCGTGGAGCCCGCCGGAGATCCGGTAGCCCTCGCCGCCGAACTTGCCCCCGGCGTTCAGGGTCGTGAGGACGACCTCGACGGCCGGCCGCCGGTCCTTGGCCTTGGGGATCGGCTTGATGGGGATGCCGCGGCCGTTGTCCTCCACCTCGACGCCGCCACCCTTGAGCAGGCGGACCGTGATCCGGTCGCAGTGACCGGCCATCGCCTCGTCGATCGAGTTGTCGACCACCTCGTAGACGAGGTGGTGCAGACCCCTGCTCGACGTGGTGCCGATGTACATCCCGGGGCGGAGCCGAACGTGCTCGACGCCCTCGAGGACCTGGATATCCGCCGATCCGTACTGTCCGGGCTTGGTCGCCGCGGCCCGCTTGGTTGCCGTACTTGCCACTTCACCTCCGTCGTGGAACGCGGGCGCGCCGGACTCGAGACGGGCGTCTCGGGGGCCGACGGAACCGCGGTGAGTACCTCTAGATTCTACCAATCGAGGGTGACGCCGAGCGCGTTTCGACCCCCCATCGGGAGCGCTCAGCATGACCGCAAACGCCTTGCGCTACAAGCCTTTCCGCGGATCCGCACGCACGACCACGTGCACCTTGGCGACGCTCCCGGGGCCGATCGACGCCTGGGCTCGTTCGCGGATCTGTTCGGCCAGGAACCGCACCTGCGCGCCCCAGGGTCCGGTGGTCGCGGCGACCACCAGGACGCCGCGTTCGAGGCTCACCGGGGCGGACTCGGCGGCCAGCCGTGGGCCCACCACCGACGCCCAAGCGGACGCGAGCTGGCCGATCGGCATGCCCCGCGCGAACGTCCGCTCGCGCAGGAGGCCGTCGACGACGTCGCCGATCGTGGTTGCCTTCAGGGTCCGCTCGTCCTTGCGGTGCGCGAACCCCTTCGAGTGCGGCATCTCACACCCCTCGTGCGGCGACGGTCCCGCCCGACACGTCGAGGACGAGCGACGAGGGTTGGGGCACGTGGGCGTCGTCGGCAACGCTGACGAAGACCTGTCCGCGGTCCGCGAGCCGTCCGCCGACCAGCCGTTGGCGGCGGGGGTCGAGCGCCGAGAAAGGGTCGTCCAGGAGCAGGACCGGGCGTTCGCGGACCTCGTCCGCGACGGCGCTCCCGAGCCCGAGCCGCAGGCACAGCGCCGCCGCCCAGGCCTCCCCGTGGCTCGCGAAGCTCCGGGCGCCGAGGTCCCGGACCGCCAGCGTCAGGTCGTCGCGATGGGGGCCGACCAGGGTGGTCCGCCGGATCAGCTCGTCGCTCCGGCGTTCGGCCAGCCGGCGTTCGAACGCCTCCTCGAGCGGCTCCCCGGTCACGTTCGGAGCGTACTCGCAGGCGAGGCCGTACCCGGCGAGGTGGCGGTACTCCTCCTCCGCCGGCGGGGCGAGCCGCGTCGCGGCCTCGGCGCGGAGCCGGATCAGCGCGCTCCCGTTCTTGACCAGCTCGACGTCCCAGGCCTCCAGCCCCGTCGGTGCCCCGCGTCCCTCCCACTCCTTGAGCAACCGGTTGCGCTGTCGCAGGGTGCGTTCGTAGGCCGTCATCGCGGACTCCTTCAGCGGCCACAGCGACCGGATCGCCTCGTCGAGGAAGTCGCGTCGCTTGGACGGATCCCCGATCACGATCACGAGGTCGTCCGGGCCGAAGTACACCGCGCGAACCTGCCGCCGCAGGTCACGCTTGCGCCGCACGGTCGATCGGTTCACCTGGACGCGGTTGGCGCCTCGTCCGGGGATCTCGACCTCGACCAGGACCTTGCCGGCCTCCTCGGTCATCACCTCGCCCCGCGTGTAGGCGGGCCCGTCCGCATCACGGCGGACCACCGGTTCGGTCGACGACGTGCGCGGCGACTGCAGGAAGAACAGGAGCGCGATCCCCTCGAGGAGGTTGCTCTTGCCCTCGCCGTTCGGGCCCGCGACCGTGATCAACGCGTCGGGGAGGTCGTCCAGGCGCGTCTGCGGGTGGTTGCGGAAGTCCCGGAGTTCGACCCACGCGAGCCGCACCCCGTCGTCAACCGACCGGCGTCGGCAGCCTCACCGGCATCACGAGGTACGTGAACTCGTCCGATTCGCCGCGGACGATCCCCGGCTTCAGCCCATCCCGCACCTCGAGCCGAACGGACTCGCCCGACGCCGCGGCGAGACCATCGGCGAGGTAGCTCGGGTTGAACGCCGCCGTGAGGTCCTCGCCCTCGTATCGGGCTTCCACCGCCTCGACCGCCTGGCCGAGATCCGGCGACGACGACGAGAGCTTCACGCCGAGCGCGTTGAACTCGAGCCTGACCGGCGAGGTGTCGCGGGCGAGCAGACCCACCCTGCGCACCGCATCGATCAGCTGCTGCCGCGAGACGGTGAGGCGGCTCTCGTACTGCTCGGGCAGGAGCTGGCGGTAGTTCGGGAACTCGCCCTCGATCAGCCGCGACGTGAGCATCAGCGGGCCGACCTGGAACGAGACCTGGCTCTCGTCCACGAACACCTCGACCTCGCCCTTCTCGACGGCCTGCGCCGCCCGGCCCGCCTCGGACAGGGCGCGCTCGGGGACGATCGCCCGCGCCTCGCCGGCGGCCGTCGCCACGAGGTCGCGGACGGCGAGCCGGTACGAGTCGGTCGCGACCAGCGTCACGCCCTCGCGACTCACCTCGAGCAGGATCCCCGTCAGCACGGGCCTGGCCTCGTCGCGCGATGCCGCCCTGGCCACCTGCCCGACCGCCTCCGCGAACCGGGGCGCCTCGGCGACGATCCGGGTCCCCGACGGTGGCTGCAGGGCGGGGAAGTCCTCGGCCGGCAGCAGCCGAAGCGAACCCTCGTACGCCGCGCACCGGATCCGGGCCTGCGACTGATCGGTCTCGAACTCGACGGGGGCGTCCGACAGGCTCTTCACGGTGTCCGCGAGCAACCGCGCCGGGACGAGCGAGATCCCCGGCTCCCCCACCTGCACGTCGATCGACAGCCGGGCCGAG
>DASUMC010000103.1:0-2472 GCA_036277855.1 Actinomycetota bacterium | reverse complement strand
CCGATCTCGGAGTTGCGGACCACCTGCCAGACGGCGGATTGGGCCTCGTAGCTCGCGCCCGCGACGTACACGGTGGTCTTGGCGACGTCCTTGGGCTGGGCGCCGCCGGTCTCGAGCGCCGCGAGGAGGTTCTCGATGACCGTCTCGGCCTGCGCGACGGGATCGTCCCCGCCCACCAGGTCGCCCCGAGCGTCGAGCGGCACCGCCCCGGCCGTGAACACGACGGTCCCGCCGCGCCCCACCGCGACGTGCGAGTAGCCCGGCGGCGGGGCGAGGGTCTTGACGTTGCGGAGGTCGACCGCCATCTCAGCCGGCCAGCTGGGTCGGACCCTCGACCAGGATCCACTCGGCGCGGGTGACGGCCTCGTTGCGGTCGAAGTCGAAGACCCCGCTCCACGGGACCCCCTCCCAGGTCGAACCGCACTCGGGGCAGACCCACAGGGACATCGTCTTGTGCTCGGCCTCGCGCGGCGGTGCGCAGGTGTGCAACGGCATCCGGCCTCCTCCCCTCGAATCACACGCTTGTGATTCGAGCAGGAGTGTACACCGTGCGACCTCGCTTCCCGGCAGGCGTGGCGACGATCGTGTGATCGCTACGAGCGGGGTCGGTCCTTGTTCGTGTCGTAGATCGGCAGGACGTCGACGGTCGCGTCGACCGTTCCGTCGCCCACGGCGACCTGCACGATGTTGCCCAGGGTCGACCGCTCCGTCCGGATGATCGCGATCCCGATCTTCCCGAACCGCGGGCTGTCGGTCGGACTCGTCAGCACGCCGACCTCCTCGCCTTCCTGCGTGACCTCGGCGCCGTACTCGGGGAGCGTCTCGGACTCGTAGGTGAGGGTGACGAAGCGGTTCGGCGGCGCGGCCGCGACCTCGCGCAGCCTGTCCTTACCCAGGAACTCGCCCGGCGCGTCGAGGCGCACCAGCCGGTCAAGGTTGAAGTCGTACGGCGTCCGCTGGTGGGCCTCGTAGTCGTAGTCGGTGACGATCAGCCCGGCCTCGATGCGAGCGGGTTCGATCGCCTCGGCGCCGAACGGCGTTACGCCCGCGCCGACGATCGCGTTCCACAGCTCCTCGGCGTTCGCCGGGTCCGTGAGGAACAGCTCGAAGCCCAGCTCGCCGCCGAATCCCGTTCGCGACAGGAACACCTCGACCCCCGCGACCTTCACCGGGTCGGTCAGGAAGCGGAAGTACCGGAGGGCGCCGACGTCGGCGTCGCTCAGCTTCTGCACGACCTCACGCGAGCGCGGGCCGATCACGCCCAGGTGCGGCATCCGCGGCGCGATCCACTCAAACTCGACGTCGAAGCCCTTCAGCGCCTCGCCGAAGTACGCGTCGTGATCCTTCCCATTCGTCATGACCCAGCAGTGACCGCCGCCGGTGTTGAAGACGGTGCCGTCGTCGACCATCAGCCCGTCGGCGTCCAGGAACGCCCCGTACCGAGCCTGGCCGACGTCGAGGCCGAGCGCGTCGTTGCTGAACACCCGCTGGGCGGCCGGAAGCGCGTCCGGCCCTCGCAGGTCCCACTTGTTCAGTGGCGAGACATCCCATACCGCGACGTCGTCCCGGATGGCGGCGTACTCCTTCCCGAGATCGCCGAATCCCTCGAGCCACAGCCATCCACCGTCGGCGGTGTGCGTGCCGCCCTGGGCCTCGGTCACGTCGTGGAACGCCGTCTTGATCGCGTCGTCGTCGCCCATCGCCTGCCTCCGGTCGCCGGGGTCATCGCATCCTCCCACGCGTTTGACTCGCCGTTCAAGTTCGGCGCCCGGGTGCCGTCCCGACCGCGAGTGGCGCGAGGTTAGGGGCGGGTCAGGCGCAGGAAACTCCTCGCGGATCCGAACCCTCGTTCCTCGAGCCGGGTCGCCAGCACGAGGAAGAGCTGGGCCGTGACCATCGCGTCGTCGAGCGCCTCGTGGGGGTTCGCCACCGGGACCCCGTACCGATCGGCGGCCGACGACAGGCTCTGTCGGACGTCCTGATCCAGGTGCTCGAGCTCGATCGCCATCTGTCGGACGTCGATCGTCCGGCGCACCCACGAGCGGGGGCGCCTGCCGTAGAGGCGACCTAGGAATCCGATCTCGACGCTCGCGAACCATGCCAGCAGGAACCGCCCGGCCAGCGCGAGTCGGAGCGTCTGCCCGGCCACCGAGAGCGGCTGCGCGTGCGCCAGATCCTTGGGCAGGATGCCGTGGATCCTCATCGACTCTGCGCTCGAGGGCACGTCGGGCAGCACGAGCTGGTGCACGGCCTCCCCCACGACGACGCGGCCCTCTCGAACCGGAACGACCCCGAACGACACGACCGCGTCGCGATCGCGGTCGAGGCCCGTCGTCTCGAAGTCGAGCGAGGCGAACTCCACCTCGCGCCACGGACGCGACCGCATCGACCACGCCGGCCGAGCGGGTGGTCTCAGCGACACCTGATCACCTCGACCTCGGTCACGACGCCGTCGATCCGCCGGTCGATCGC
>DASUMC010000102.1:0-10141 GCA_036277855.1 Actinomycetota bacterium | reverse complement strand
GCCATGACCGCGACCTCGTTGGCCGCGCTCATGACCGCGGGGAAGGTCAGAGCGAGCTCGCCGACGCGATAGGACAGGTCGATCGCGGGGAACGCCTCCCGATCGACCGGCTCGAACGTCAGGCGGCTGTCGGCGAGCGGGACGGGGCCGATGCCCGTCGGGAGCCGCTCGGGCCATGCCAGCGCGAGCTGGATGGGCAGCCGCATGTCCGGAACGGCGAACTGAGCGGTCATCGACCCGTCCCGGAACTCCGCGAGCGCGTGCACGAGGCCCTCCGGGTGGATCACGGCATGGATCTGCGAGTACTCCAGCCCGAACAGGTAGTGCGCCTCGATCACCTCGAGGCCTTTGTTCATCAGCGTGGCCGAGTCGATCGTGATCTTCGGCCCCATCTGCCAGACCGGGTGCGCGAGCGCGTCCTTCACGGAAGCCTTGGCGAGCTCGGCGTGCGTCCAGCCCCTGAACGGACCGCCCGACCCGGTCAGGATCACGCGCTTCAGGTCCTCGCGGCGCTCCCCACGCAGGCACTGGGCGAGCGCGGCATGCTCCGAGTCGACCGGGATGAGCCGCTCCGGCTCGCCCTTGATCAGGTCGACGACGAGGTCGCCGCCGACGACCAGGCTCTCCTTGTTGGCGAGGGCGAGCAGCTTGCCCGCCTGCAGGGTCGCGAGCGTGGGCGCTAGGCCCGCCGACCCGACCAGCGCGTTCAGCACCATGTCGGCCTCGGAGTCTCGCGCCAGGCTCTCGGCCGCCTCGGGCCCCACATGGACCTCGACGCCCCTGATCCCACGGAGCTTCTCCTCGAGGTCGACGGCCGCCTCGTCGTTCGCGATGGCCACGTGCGGTGGGAGGAACTCCCGGATCTGCCCGACCAGGAGCTCCTGGTTGGTGCCCGCGGACAGGCCGACCACCTTGAACCGGTCGGGGTTGTGCCGCACGACGTCGAGCGCCTGCGTCCCCACCGATCCGGTCGAGCCGAGGATCACGAGCGAGCGCATCGCCTCAACGATACCCCGCGGTGCCCACAAACCGGGGATGGGCGCCTGACCCTCGGTGAGGCCACGGTGAGGCCACGGTGAGGGAGGTCTCAGAGCAGGATCAGGCGAAGGTAGATGAAGGCGGCGGGGGCCACGAACAGCACGGAGTCGATCCGGTCCATCACGCCCCCGTGACCGGGAAGGATCCCGCCCATGTCCTTGATCTCGAGGTCTCGTTTGATCAGCGATTCGGCCAGGTCGCCGAGCGGCGCGAACAGCGCAACCACGACGGCCAGGCCGACCGAACGCCCGACCGTGTCGAGCAGCGAGACCGACGAGCCCACGACGCCGACGGCGACCGCGATCACCACGAGCGTGGCGCCGATGGCCCCTTCCCACGACTTCTTCGGGCTGATGGTCGGCGCGAGCGGGCGGCTCCCCCAGAAGTAGCCGACCCCGAAGGCCGCCGTGTCGTAGACGAACGTGAGCCCGATGATCGAGAGCGTGAGCCCTTCGCCGTCGGGAAGCTTGAGGACGGCGAGCGCGTACGCCGCGAGCAACGGGATGTACGCGACGCCGAAGATCGTGATCGCGATGTTCGACACGATGTTGCGCCGGTGTTGAGGCGGAACGGTCATGTACCAGAGGAAGGTCGCGAACAGTGACAACGCCATGATCGCGAGCATCGCGTTCTCGCCGCGGTAGTAGCCGGCCCCGAGGATGAGCGCACCGGAGACGAGCCCGAGCGCCGTCGCCGGCTGGAAGTGTCGCTTCTGCATCGCGAGGTAGAACTCCCCCAGCGCGAACAGCACCACGATGCCCGCGAAGATCGCGAACGCCCCCGGCCCGATCAGGATCGCGCCGACGGCCAGGCCCGCGAGGACCAGGCCGGTGAGGAACGCCGTCGGGACGTCCCGGCCGGCCCCCCCGCGTTCGGATTCGGCGCCGACCTCGATCGCTGTCGGTTCCTGCCAACTCGGCCCGCCGAAGCCCTCGGCCCCGACGCGAACGGTGCGCGAGGCCTCGGGCGCGTCCGCCGCGCCCTCCTCGCCGAGGAGCTGGGCGATCGCCACCTCCTCGGTGGGCTGTGGCGCCGGCGGCTCCGGCTCGACCCGCACCTCGTCCCTGACGGACTCGGCGAAGTGGTCGGCCGCGGCCTCGACGGCCTCGATGTCCGGTGCGTCCTCTGACAGCCTCTCCGGCAGTTTCTCTGGCAGCCTCTCCGCCACGACCTCGACCGACTCCGTCTCCTCGATCAGCTCGGCGATACCCGGCTCGTCGCCCGGGAGGTCGACGTACCCTCTCGAGCCGGCCTCGGCCTCCTCGACGTCGTCTCCCTCCGCCCCGGCCTCGAACAGGAACGAGCCGACCTCGTCCTGCTCCCCCTCGACGCCGGCCTCGGGCGGCGACTCCCGGGTCGCGAACGGATCCTCGCCGACCGCCGGTTCACCGGCGCCGGGCCCGGCAGACGCCGCCTCCTCGTCCTCGGTTTCGTCGGAAGCAACCTCCGGCTGCCCGGGGTCCCCGCGCGACGGCTCGTCGCGGCGCTCGGCGCCCGCCGCCTGCTCCGAACCCTTGCCCTCGGACGACTCGGGCCAGTCGACGTCCTGGATCGGCGCGAAGAACTTGTCGAGATCCTCGAAGAGGTCCTCGCCTTCGCCGTTCCGTTCCTCGTCCTCCGGCACGCTCAGATCTCCTTGAGCTCGGCATCCTTGTGGGCCACGACCTCGTCGATGTCCGAGATGTGCTTGTCGGTGAGCTTCTGAAGCTCCTTCTCGGAGCGCACGAGGTCATCCTCCGAGATGCCGCCGTCTCGCTCAAGTTTCTCGAGCTCTTCCTTGGAGTGCCGCCGGATGTTCCGAACGGCAACCCTGCCCTCCTCGCCGCGGTGATGGACCAGCTTGATCAGCTCCTTGCGGCGTTCCTCGGTCAGGGGCGGGAAGCTCAACCGGATCACGGTGCCGTCGTTGCCCGGAGTGATCCCCAGGTCGCTGCCCATGATGGCCTTCTCCATCGCGGCGATCGCGTTCCGGTCGAACGGCGAGATCACCAGGGTCCGCGGCTCGGGCACCGAGAACGACGCCAGCTGCTGGATCGGCACTGGC
Organism: Actinomycetota bacterium; assembly: GCA_036277855.1. GTDB lineage: Bacteria > Actinomycetota > UBA4738 > UBA4738 > HRBIN12 > DASSJM01. The sequence continues at coordinate 7,059 of DASUMC010000102.1, read as the reverse complement.
GTGCCGTAGTAGTCCACGACCACCCGCTGGAGCAACGCGGGGGTCGCGCGTCCCGTCCGGACCCCGGCGAGCTCGTCCTTCAACACCGAGATCGCCTTGTCCATCTTCTCGGTGGCCGCCTTGAGCGCGGAGTCGACCGTCATCGGACACCGCCGTGCACCAGCGTCCCGATCGGCTCTCCGGAGACCGCTCGGCGGATGTTCCCCTCCGATCGGAAATCGAACACGATGATCGGCAGGCCGTTCTCCATGCAGAGGCTGATCGCCGTGGCGTCCATCACCTGGTACCCCTCGCGGAGCACGTCGAGGTACTCGATCGTCTCGAACCGCTCCGCCGTGGGGTCCTCGTGCGGATCCGCGGTATACACGCCGTCGACCTTGGTCCCCTTCAGGATCGCCTGCGCGCCGATCTCGAGCGCGCGTTGGGCGGCGGTCGTATCCGTCGAGAAATACGGCGCGCCGATTCCGGCGGCGAACACGACGACCCGACCCTTCTCCAGATGCCTGATCGCGCGCAGGGGGATGTACGGCTCCGCGATCTGCGCCATGTGGATCGCGGTCTGGACCCGCGTCGGCACGTGGATCTTCTCGAGCGCGTCCTGCAGCGCGAGGGCGTTCATCACGGTGGCGAGCATGCCCATGTAGTCCGCGCGGGAGCGATCGATCCCCGGCGCCTGGCGCCCGCGGAAGATGTTCCCGCCGCCGACGACGACGGCGCACTGCACCCCGAGGTCCACCACGTCGGCGAGCTCGCGCGCGAGCAGGCCCGTGGACTCCGTCGAGATGCCGTAGCCGGTGTCCGTCGGGGCGAAGGCATCCCCCGAGAGCTTGAGCAGCACACGGTGGTAGAGCGGCCGGACGGCCTCCTGCGCGCCTTCCCCCTCCGGCATGATGTCCACCCTACCCGGTCTCCTCGCCGAGCCGATACCGAACGAATCGGCGCACGGCCACCTTCTCCCCCACCTTGGACGACATCTCGTCGAGGAGCTGCTGGATCGTCTTCGAGTCGTCCTTCACGTAGGGCTGGTCGAGCAGGACCGTCTCCGCGTAGAACGTCTTCAGCTTGCCCTCGACGATCTTGGGGACCACGCTGTCGGGCTTGCCCATCTCCTTGGCCTGCGCCTCGAAGATGCGTCGCTCGGACGCGAGCTCCTCCGCGGAGACCTCGTCACGGCTCAGGTACCTGGGCGCCGAGGGGCTCGCGATGTGGAGCGCCAGGTCCTTGGCGAGCCGCTTGAACTCGTCCGTATTGGCGACGAAGTCCGTCTCGCAGTTGACCTCCACCATCGCCCCGACCGTGTTGTTGAAGTGGATGTAGGCCTCGATGAGCCCCTGGTTCGCCGATCGACCCGCCCGTCCCGCCGCCGACCCGAGCCCCTTCGTCCGCAGGATCTCCTCCGCCTTGTCGAGGTCGCCGTCGGCCTCCTGCAGCGCCTTCTTGCACTCCATCATGCCGGCGCCGGTGCGGTCACGGAGCTCCTTCACCGTCTGCGCGTTGATCTCCGCCATCGGCTTCAGCCCGCTTCCGTCGGCTCCGCCGCGGGGGGCGTGACCGTATCGGGGACGATCGGCTCGGGCGCCGCGGCGGCCTCGGGGGCAGGGGCGGGATCGGGGGTCGGAGCCGGCGCGACCGTCGGCTTGGGCGCCGGGGCCGGCTCGGGCTCGATCTCGGGACCGGTCGCGCGGGTCACGACGGCCTCCCGGCCCTCCTGCCGTCCCTCGGCGAGGGCATCCGCGATCAGCCGGGTGACCAGCGAGACCGATCGGATCGCGTCGTCGTTGCCCGGGATCACGAAGTCCACCTCGTCCGGATCGCAGTTCGTGTCCACGATCGCGATGACCGAGATGCCGAGCTTGCGCGCCTCGTTGACCGCGATGTGCTCCTTCTTGGTGTCGATCACGAAGATCGCATCGGGGAGCCGTTCGAGGCTCTGCATGCCGCCGAGGTTGCGCTCGAGCTTCTCCTTCTCGTGCCGCAGACGGATCGCCTCCCGCTTGGGGAGGAAGTCGAACGCGCCCGTCCGTTCCATCTCGCGTAGCTCGCGAAGACGGAGCAGCCGACGCGAGACCGTCTGGAAGTTCGTGAGCATCCCGCCGAGCCACCGAGTCGTGACGAAGGGCATCGCGACCCGTGCGGCGTGCTCGGAGATGACCTCCTGCGCCTGCTTCTTCGTCCCGACGAACAGGATCACCCCGCCGCGGCGGCCGAGATCCCTCGCGTAGGCGTAGGCCTCCTCGAGCCCGGACAGGGTCTTCTCGAGGTCGATGATGTAGATCCCGGAGCGCTCCCCGTACAGGTACCGGCCCATCTTCGGGTTCCATCGTCTGGTCTGGTGCCCGAAGTGCACCCCCGCCTCGAGCAGCTCCCGCCTGGTGACGACAGGCATGGTGCCCTCCTTCCGGTTCGTCCCTCCGCCCGGTTCGGCTCGCCAGCGGCCCGGCTCGTGGTCGGGGGTGGCCGCTCGCGCGTTCGCGCTCGCTGTTTGACCCCTGAACCCGGCCGGGACCCCGCGGACGATCCCCGGGCGTGTGAGCTCGGCGTCGAGACGCCGGCGAACGCGCAGTCTACCAGCGGCATTGTCGCGGTCCGGCCCGCCGTCCCGGCTCAGCGCCGGCCCGAGGGACGCCGGGAGGGCTGGCGTTGGGGAGACCTGCGGCGCGGCACCGGTTGCTCGGGGACGGAGGGCTCGGCGACGATCCAGCGGTAGGCGAGCCCGCCCATGAAGCCCAGGTGGAGGACGCTCGCGGCCAGGATGAAGACCCAGCCGGAGAAGGACGGGTTCGCGGTGACCTCTCCCCCGCCCGGGGCCAGACCGACGATGACGGGCAGGGCGATGAAGAAGTACAGGCCGCAGAACAGGAGGTGCCGGCTCCCCGGCAACATCGCCGCCCTGCCCGAACGCCGGATGGTCTCGACCACGCCTCGGCGTTGCCGGACGGCGGCGGTCGGCGCGAACCCGAGGAAGAACAGGCCTCCCACGAGCGACCCGACGGCGCCGAGCAGCCCGATGCCGGGGCCGAGGACCGGAAGGATGATGTTGCTGGCCAGGATCAGCGTGAACGAGAGCACCTGAACGACGATCACGGTCGGGATCGCCGCGACGCCCCTGAGCAGCCCCCAGGAGCTCACGCGACCGTCCTCGAGCGACTCCACGATCATCCCCGCGAGCAGGGCATAGAGCACGCCCCGGATCAGGATCGCCATGCCGGTGAAGATCAGGAACGAGGGTCCGAGACCCAACAGACTCTCCCCGGTCCCGAGATCGAAGTACGTCGCGATCGGCGGCAGTGCGAGGACGTCGACCAGCAGGGCGGGTCGGCCCTCGAACCCGAGCGCGTACAGGCCGAGCCACACGAGCAGCGGCACGAGGACCGCGATCGCCAGCAGAACGGGCGAGGACACGACGGCGAGGAGGCCATGCCCGAGCGAGCGCCCGATCGGTGGCATCACGGACTCGGCGCTCTGACCGAAGAGCGCGCCGCCGAACGGCCGACGCGGTTCGGGCGCCGCGGTCGGCTCGACCGTCGCCTCGGTCGCCTCGTCTCGAACCGGGGCCGGCCGCGGGCGCGCCGGGCGCCGTCGCTTACTCCCGCTCACGGTGCCTCCTCCGGTTCCGGATCCCGATCGGGATCGTCGTCGTCTCCCTGCAACTCGGCGGCCGCCCCGAAACGCCGTCTCGCCCGCATGCCCGGCACGAACGCGAGCGCGAAGACGATGAGCGCTGCGAGCGTCCATCGCGTCACGGTGGTCCCGGCGTCGAGCTCGGCCGGCGAGGGAATGTCGACGAGCTCGCCGTCCGGGTCGTGTTCGAAGGCGATGAGGCCGGCTTGGCGTCCGCCCTTGACGGCGAGGACCGCGTCGCTCGCGAGCGCGATCGTCCCGACCAGCCCGGGGGTCGGGGCGCTCTGCCACACGAGGTGCCCGGACCCCGTATCGAGCGCCACCAGGCGACCATCGCTCAGCCCGAGCAGCAGCGACGAGCCGGAGACGACGGGCGAGCTCCGCAGCACGACCTCGTTCAGTTGGTAGCTCCACCCGCGCTTGCCGTCCGCCGCATCCAGCCGATACAGGCCCCCTCCGATGTCGGCCGCGAGCACGCTCTCGTCGTCGAACGCGAGCGAGGTCACGGGGGAGAACAGCGAGAGCACCAGCGTTGCCCATCGTTCGGAGCCGCCCTTCGCGTCGAGCGCCCGAACGCGCCGGTCGGCCGAACCGATGAACACGGAACCGCCGCCGGCCGAGGGCGCGGTGCCGGCTGTGGAGTTCGCCTGGATGACAAGCGCCGGCCACGCGCGCTCCCCCGTCGCCTCGTCGAACGCCGCGACGACGACCTGCGCCGGGTCGATGTTCCTGGCGACCGCGATCACCTGCCCGTCGGCGACCGCGACCGCCGAATCGACGAGCCCTTCCATCTCCGCGGACCACGTGATCGTGCCGGTCTCCAGTGAGACGGCGTAGACCGTCCCGCCCTGGTCACCCACGAACGCGTTCGTTCCGTCGATCGTGACACCGCTCCGTGAGGTCGCTCCCAGCGGCGTTCGCCAGAGCTCGGTCCGGTCGGCGAGTGAGACCGCGACGAGCGTCGAGACGTCGGTCTGCTCGTCCGGTCCGGTGGGAGACGGGCCGGGCCCCGTCATCGAAGGCGATGCGCTCGGGGTGGCGCTCGCGCTCGCGCTCGCGCTCGGGCTCGGCGATCCCTCCGGCGCGCCGATTGCGTCGCTCGGACCGGGACCTTCGAGGTAGACGAGGATCCGCCCCCGCGGGCCGGCTCCGATCGCCGGCATCGACAGAGGTCCCCCGCCCCGAGCCACCCGCCACTCGATGGCGCCCGAGACCACGTCGATCCCGTAGACGGCCTCGGTCCCAACCGACACGGCCAGGTCGCCCGCGACCACGGCGCCCGAAAGGGCGTCGCCCGCGGGCGCCGGCAGGGTCCATCGGACGCGATACGGGGGTTGCGGGCCATCGGCCAGCACCCCGGCGTGACCGGGTCCCCCCTGGAACTGCGACCAGGTGGGCGCCTCCTGCGCGAACGCCGCGCCCGGCACCAGCGCGAGCGGCGCGGTCGCGAGCGCCGCCACAGCGACACGGACGGCGCGCGACGATCGGTGACGGCGCATCGGAAACAGGTGGGCTCTCCTCTGACGGGGCGCACATGCTAGCCGCAGTCACCTTCCCGCGACCCGATTGCTCCGACACCCGACGCGGTCGGGGTCAGCTCAAGATCGGCACGAGCCGGATCAGGTCCTGCACGCCGAGCGGTGCCAAGAGCGGGATCGGGTCCACGTACTCCCCGTCCAGCTTCGCGCCGAGGTGCAGGTGCGGGACGCTCGCCCCCGGCGGTCCGGTCCCGGTGCTCCCGATCGGTTGTCCCCTCGAGACGATGTCACCCCTTCGCACCGTCGTCGACGAGATCCATGAGTACGTGCTCGACAGCCCGCCGCCGTGGACGATCGTGACGAACAGCTCCCCGCCCACCCTCCCGGCGAAGGAGACCGTCCCCGCCTCGGCGGCAAGGATCGGCGTCCCGGGCGCGGCCGCGATGTCGATCCCGCGGTGGCCCGCCCCGAACGGTGTTTCGGGCGGGTCGAACCCCCGGATCACCGGCCCCTGCACCGGCCAGGCCCACGTCCCGACCGGCAGCGCCGGGACGAACCCGTCGCGCTCGGTCCCGGAGCCGATCGGCGAGGGTCCGGCCGATGGCAAGGAAGGACCCGTGAGGGTCACCATCACCAGGGGGAAGACCAGCGCCAGCAAGGCCATGAGGTTCTCCGATCGACGACCGAACGACGACCCTAGGCGAGCGGGGCGGCGCGAGCCGTGACGCGGCTCACATCTGGGGCGATCGGTTATTCGGTCTCGACGAGCTGGAGGCGGAGCTGGCCGACCGCCTTCGTGTGGATCTGGCAGACGCGTGATTCGGTCACCCCGAGGATGTCGCCGATCTCGGCGAGCGTGAGACCCTCGAAGTAGTACAGGGTAACCACGATCTTCTCGCGTTCGGACAGCGAGTTGATCGCCGCCGCGAGCAGTCCGCGCGTCTCCTCGCCCTCGAGCGCCGTCGTCGGGTCGGTCCCGCGGTCGGCCAGCGTGTCCAGGAGGGATACCTGTTCGCCCCGATCGCTCCCGACGCTCAGGATCTCGTCGAGCTGGAGGACCTGCACGAACGAGATCTGGTTGATGACGTCGTGCAGCTCGCGCAGCGTCACGCCGAGGCGCGCCGCCACCTCCTTCTCGGTCGGGCCGCGCTTGTGGATCGACTCGAGGTCCGAGTACGCCTTCTCGATCTCGCGCGCCTTGAACCGAACCGATCTCGGCACCCAGTCCATCGCGCGGAGCTCGTCGATGATCGCGCCCTTGATCCTCGGGATCGCGTACGTCTCGAACTTGTTGCCGCGGCCGGGGTCGAACTTCTCGAGGGCATCGATCAGCCCGAACATCCCGTACGAGACGAGGTCGGCCTGATCCACGCTCGCGGGCAGCCCGGTCGCCACGCGGCTCGCGACGTACTTCACCAAGGGGGCGTAATGCAGGATGAGGCGTTCGCGCGCGCCCGCGCGAGCGCCCGAGACCTCGTTCCGCTTGAACTCCTCCCACAGCCGGGCGAGCTCGTTGATCTCGTCGGGCGTCGCGGGGCGGCGGGCGGAGACCCGAGACGACGACCCCACATCGACCGGGCCGGACCGCGCCGAGGGCCGGTCGTTCTTGGGGGCCTTCACCGCCTTGGCGGTCCTGTCGGAACTGGTCGGCTTGGACAGATCCACCGCGGGCTTGGCCTTCTCGGCCTTGGGGGCTCGAGGCATCAGGCCCTCGGGTGGCTGCGCTCGTAGGCCTCGAACAGGCGTGCACGACTCACGTGGGTGTACCGCTGCGTCGTGGCCACGCTCGCGTGGCCGAGCATCTCTTGGACCGACCTGATGTCCGCTCCTCCCTCGAGCAGGTGCGTGGCGAACGAGTGTCGCAGGGTGTGCGGCGTCACTCGCCGGCCCGAAAGGGCTAGGCCCGCGTATCGTCCCACAAGCCGTCGAATGTCGCGTGGGCCGATCGGCCGACCCCTGC
>DASUMC010000101.1:0-4718 GCA_036277855.1 Actinomycetota bacterium | reverse complement strand
CACCGAGACGTCGTCCGCCAGATGCACCCCTGGGTAGACCACGACCTCGTCACCGAGCGCCACGAAGCCCTCGATCGAGGTGGGGTTGAAGGGCTCCGACCTGACCTCGGACATCGAGCCGACCACCGCCTCGAACAGGCGTGCCGACGGGCCGATGACCGCACCGTCGCGGATCTGCGACCGCTCGATGGACGCGTCGCGCTGCACCTCGACGTCGTCGTCGAGGTTGGACTGGGAGATGCGGACGCCGGGGTGGATCTCGCAGAACCTGCCGATCCTCACCGCCGGCCCGATCCGCACCGCCCCGTCCGTGATCTTCTCGGCCAGCGTCCTCCCGCTCGTCGAGTCGCGCATCGCGAGCGACTCGGGGGCGATCCAGACGTTGCGTTCGGCGTCGAACGGAGGCCCGAGGAGTCGGTCCACCGACTCGAAATCCCCACGCAGCGCATCGATCATCGTCTCCAGGTAGTCGCGAACGTTGCCGAGATCGCCGATCCGGCGCACCGGGGATACGTGCACCGGGAACCCGTTGCCCACGAGCCACGGCAGCAGATCCTTGCCGAAGTCCAGGCGGCTGGAGCGGATTCGCTCGACCTCCGGATGGTTCGCGATCTCCCGGATCCGAGCCGTGTCGATCAGGTAGAAGCCCGCGTTCGTCATGAGCGGCAGGCGGCGGAACTCCTCCTCGTTCGAGGCTTGGAAGTAGTCGCGCAGCTCGTCCAGGCTCGGCTTCTCGACGAAGACCTCGACGCGATCCTCATCGTCGGCGACGAGGACGCCGTACTTCTCCGCGACCTCGTCGGGTTCGCGCACCATCGCGGCGATCGTCGCGATCGCGCCCGTCCGCCGGTGCGCCTCGAGCATCGGCTCGAGGTCGAAGTCGATGATCGTGTCCGTCGGGAACACGAGCGCGGTCTGGGAGATGTCCCAGTACTCCAGCATCCGCAGCGCCGAGTCGGCGCTGCCCGTCGACAGGGCGTCGTACTTGACCGGGGAGTACTTCACGTCGACGCCGAAGCCCTCGCCGTACCCGATCATCACCTTGATCTGGTACCGGTTCTCCTTGCCGTGCGCGATGACGTAGTAGTCCTTGATGCCTTCGCTCGACAAGATCTGCAGCACCCAGCGGATCAGCCGGCGACCGAGGAACGACATCGCCGCCTTCGAACGCAGGTAGCCGGGCGCCTTGAGCGTCAGCGGGCGGGCACGCATCCCCTGACCACCCGCGAGGCCGATACCGACGACGTCGGACACCTCGGGCATGTCCGGCCATGATAGGAGGGTTCCGTTGCCCGCACACCCGACAGGAAGGAGACGACCGTGCAACCGTGGAGCCGCGGGTTCACCGGGCGCGTCGACGAGCTCGAGATCGAGAGCGAGGTCTTGCGCGGCAACGCGCTCGGCGACCCCAACGTTCGACCGCTCTGGGTCTACGTCCCGCCGGGATACGACGACGACCCCGAGCGCAGGTTCCCGTGCGTCTACGTGATCCAGGGCCTGACGGGTCAGCTGGACATGTGGCGCAACCGCGAGGCGTTCCGGCCCAGCTATCCGGAGAACATCGACGAGCTGTTCGGGTCGGGCGAGGCGCCGCCGACGCTGGTCGCGTTCGTCGACTGCTGGACGTCGATCGGCGGCAGCCAGTTCCTCAACTCCCCGGCGACCGGCCGCTACCAGGACTTCCTGTGCGACGAGGTCGTGGCGTTCGTCGACGGCCGCTATCGGACGATCCCCGATCGCGACCACCGCGGCATCCAGGGCAAGTCGAGCGGCGGCTACGGCGCGCTGGTGACGCCGATGCTGCGCCCCGACGTGTTCTCGGCGCTCGCGTCGCACGCGGGGGATGCCTTGTTCGAGGCCTGCTACCTCCCGGAGTTCGCGAGCAGCGTTCGCGCGCTCCGCGACAAGTACGGGGGCTCGTACGACCGCTTCTGGGAGGACTTCCGCGCGCGCCCCGCGTTCTCGAAGGAGGAGGATGCGGTGCTCCTGAACGACTGGTGCATGGCCGCCTGCTACTCGGCCGACGACGACGGGACGATCCGCCTCCCGTTCGACGTGGAGACGGGCAAGCTGATCGACGCCGTGTGGCAACGATGGCTCGACAAGGACCCGGTCAGGATGGTCCCGAGGTTCGCGGACCAACTGCGCTCGATGCGCGCGATCTGGCTCGACGGCGGCACCAAGGACGAATGGTTCCTGGACAACGGCGCGGTCGCGGTCTCCAAGGAGCTCGAGGCGATCGGCGTCGAGCACACGCTGGAGCTGTTCGACGCGGGGCACATGGCGATCGGCTACCGCTACCCTCGCTCGCTCGCGTTCCTCGCGCAGGCCCTCGCGAAGTAGCGGTGTTCCGATGTGGGAGACTGGGAGCCCCGGCCCGCGCAGGAAGGATCCCCCGATGACCCAGATCTCGACCCCGCAGATCCCGATGCCCGCTCCGCCGCCCATGCCCGAGCCGGCGGCGCCGCCCACGCGGCGCCGAGGCATGATCGCCCTCGCGGTCGCCGTGGTGCTGGTCGTCGTGGCCGGCCTGGTCGCGTTCGCGATCACGCGGAGCGACAGCGCCGAGGCGCAGCCGCTCGCGTTGTCGTTCACGCAGGGCGAGGAGCGGACCTACGACGTTCACCAGACGATGGACGCGAACATCTCGTCACCGCTGTTCGGCGACGAGCCCCTGTCGATGGACGTCACGCAGGTGATCGGCTGGAAGGTGGTCTCGGTCGACGACGCCGGGACGGCCACGATCGAGGTCACGGTCTCGGACATGAGCGGGACGGTGAACGGGACCGAGGTGCCATCGACGCCGGCCCCCTCGATCGAGATCCGGATCGCGGCAGACGGCCGGGTCCTGTCCGCGGGCGGGCTCTCGCTCGGCGGTGCCGGCCAGACCCAGGGCTTCGGGTTCCCCGGCATGGGGCAGCTCACCCCGATCCTGCCGGACGACGGCGACGCGGTGTCGGTGGGCGACACCTGGGACAAGGAGTTCTCGCAGGACTTCCCGTTCGGCGAGGGGACGATCGACTTCTCCGCGACGAGCACCTACGTGCGCAACGAGACCGTGAACGGTCGCGAGGCCGCCGTGATCGAGACCCGGATGACCATCCCGATCGACGCGACGCTGGAACTCGCCGAGCTGCTCGACGCCCTGGGCCCCGAGATCACCGGCGCGACGGGCGGGGCCGGCTTGGAGCAGCTGGGAGACGGTTCGATCGCCTACGTCGGCCGGGGCACGTTCACCCAGACCAGCTTCGTCGACCTCGATGCGCGGGAGCTGCTGAAGACGCAGAGCCGCGGCCGGTTCGACATCTCGATGACCTTCGAGGGGATCCGCGGGCTCGCGGAAGGGTCCGTGGAGATGAAGTTCGGGGGCTCGTTCACCCAGGGGCTCGAGCTCCGCTGATCGCGGAACGCTAGTCCGACTGGTCGACCGTGCCGGTCAGGACAAGACGGCCGCCCGAGTCGACCACGTTGACGGTGGTGAAGCCGCCGAGGCCCTGCGTCCGGAACTGGTGATAGACCTCGGCCCCACCGTTCGCGTCCAGCGTGTCGATGCGCCCGGCGCGCAGGACCCGACCCCGGTCGTTCACGAGCTGCACGCGCATCGGGAGCGCCGACGGGTCGTCGAGCCCGTTCACGATCACCATCACGAAGTCGAGGATCTGCGGCGAGACGAGCTGCAGGGCGAACCCGCCTCCCGTCCCCGACGCGACCGGCGCGAGCTGACCGATGTGCGTCTCGTTGTCGGACGGGGCTGCCCCGGGGATCACGTTGCCGAGGATCTGCTGGAAGTGCTCGATCGCGATCGCCTGTTGGCGTTGCGCCTGCGCGGCCCGGTCGGCGAACCGTTCGGCGCGACCGGCCATCACGGCACCCCAGCCGAGGCTCGCGAACACGATGGCCGCGGCGATCAGCCCGGCCGTCGCGGTCCGGGCTCGGCGCCGGGTCCGGGGCACGCCCGCCGCGCGTCGAACGCGGGCGACGACCTGCTCGCCGAGGCCCTCGGGCAGCCGGGCCGGCGGGAGGGCGAACGCGAGCGTCGAGGCCGCCTGCCCCAGGTCTCCGGCCTCCTTGCGGCACCCGGCGCACGTCAGGAGGTGACGCTGGATGCGCTCGCGCTCGAGCTCGCCCAGCACGCCGATCGCGTGCTCGGGCAGGAGCTCGCGCACCTCGAGGCAGATCACGGCCGCTCCTTGTCCTGGTTCGCCCGCCGGACCTTGATGAGCGCCGTGCGCAGACGTGTCTTGACCGTGCCGAGCGGGATGCCGTCGGCCTCGGCGATCTCGCGCGCCGTGAACCCGCCGAAGTAGGCGCGCGCGAGGAGCCGCTTCTCGGCGTCGGAGAGCGACTCGAGGGCGCGGATCGCCGCATCGCGTTCGATCAGCGGCTCCTCCTCGTCCACCCACTCGAGCTCGGGCACCTCGTCGACCAGGACGAGGTGCGGTCGGGTGACGCCGGTCTCCCGGCGCAGCCGGTCCACGGCCAGGTTGTGGGCGATCGTCATGAGCCAGGTGGACAGACGCCCGCGAGCCGGGTCGAACCGTGCCGCCTTGCGCCACGCCGCGAGGAAGACGTCCTGTGTCAACTCCTCGGCCGCCTCCGCGCTCCCCAGCAGCCGCAGCCCGAGCGTGAAGATCGGACGGGCGTACCGGGCGTAGAGCGCACGCACGGCGTCCTCGTTCCCCCCAAGGAGTCCCTCCACGAGTTGTTGCTCCTCGCGG
>DASUMC010000100.1:0-9348 GCA_036277855.1 Actinomycetota bacterium | reverse complement strand
GCTCCTTGGGCGTGCGGTGCGCCGACAGCACCCGGGTCTCGAACGGGACCCCGAGGGCCTCCAACTGGTTGGCGCAGTGCTGCATCGTGTCCCGATCGGATGCCGATCCCATCACGACGCCGACCAGCGGCTCGGTCATCTAGTTGAGCTCCCTTCCTGTGCGAGGCGTGAGCAGTCTAGACAGGCGGGCGGTCCCTCAGCTGGTGGCGAGCCGTTCGCCGATCTCGGCCGCGATCTCGACGAGGTCGAGCACGTCCTCCTCGGTGGTGCGGAAGTTCACGAAGCACGGGCGGAGCCAGACCTCGTCGTCGATCAGCGCGCTCGACATCCACACGCGTCCGTCGGCCTGGATCGCCTCGGCAAGCCGCTGGTTGTGCGCGCCGACATCCTCCACGCCCGCCGGGGTGTGCCGGAACGCGACGATCGACAGCTTGGGCGGTCCGAGTACCTCGAAGTCGTCCCGCGCCGACACGGTGCGATACAAGAGTTGCGCCTCCTGCAAGTTGCGCTCGATCGCGTGGCGGAAGGCGGCCGCCCCGTGCACTCGCATCGCGAGCCAGAACTTCAGCGCCCGGAAGGGACGCGAATACTCGAACGTCGTGTCCATCGCGTGCAGCTCGTGCCGCTGGTGTGGCAGGTACCCCTGCTCGTGGCCGAACGACGCCACCAGGTCCTCCTGCTTTCGGACCAACAGGATCCCGCACGCCTTCGGCAGGTAGAGCCACTTGTGCGCGTCCATCGCGACCGATTGGGCGCGCTCGAATCCGGCGAACAGCTGGGGGCGCGCGAGCACCGCAGGCATGCCGTACGCCCCGTCGACGTGGAACCAGACCCCGCGCGACGCGCAGATGTCAGCGATCGCCTCCATCGGGTCGATCGCGCCCGTTAAGGTCGTGCCCGCGGTGGCGACGACGGCGATGGGCGTCACCCCGTCCGCGAGATCTCGGTCGATCGCCCCCGCCAGCGCCTCGGGGATAAGGCCGCGCTCGGGGCCGAGCGGGATCGCGCGCAGGTTCCTCGAACCCACACCGAGCGTCTCGACGGCGCGGGTGATCGAGTAGTGCACTTCCTGGGAGCAGTAGATCGCGACGCGCCGTCCGCCAAGCCCGTCGTGGCGGGAGCCCGGCAGCGCGTGCTCGCGTGCCGCTGCAAGGGCGGTCGTGTTCGAGACCGTGCCACCGCTGGTGAAGGCTCCCGCGGCGTCGGACGCGTAGCCGATGAGCTCGGCCGCCCAGCGGATCGCCTGCTTCTCGGTCTGGGTCGCCGCCCTGGCGTCGACGGCGAGGTTGATGTCGTACGTGTGCGCGAGTAGGTCGCCAATCGTGCCGATCTCCAGGCCGCTCGAGCCCACCCCGACGAAGTAGCGTGGCCGGGGTTGCGCGATGGATTCGTCGAGGATCCGGGCTGCGTCGTCGAGCGCCTCGTGGACGGGCCCCCCCTCCTGAGGCAGTTCCGTTGTTCTTCGTCTCCAAGGGCCCATCGGAGGCCTTCGAAGCAACTCCCTGACGCGCTCGTCCAGCGGGGGCTCCTCGGGCCGGTACCGATCGAAGCTCTGCCACGCCTCGGCGACGAGCTTGGCCGCATGCTCGAGCACCTCCTCTCGCGGGGCGTCGAGCTGCAACGGGACGTCGGCCTCGGTCACGGTTCGGATGCTACCCGGCCCGGTTCGAGATCCGGTGCATCCGCCTGGCGACGGAGTGCGCCGACGTAGACGCCGATCAGCACCAGCACGGAGCCGGCCGCGAACGCCCAGGTGATCTCCTCGTCCTGGAGCCACGACGCCAACAGGATCGCGACGATCGGGATCAGCACGCCCTCGTAGGAGACCGCGCTCGCCGTCCAGCGACGCAGGACGTAGACGTACAGCGAGAACGCGACGACCGAGCCGAGGAACACCAGGTAGGCCTGCGCGACCCACGTCTTCGCGAGCTCGGGCATGGCCAGGGAGTCGCCGTAGAGCCACGCGAGGACGAGCAACATCAGGCCGCCCACGCCCAACCCGATCGCGTTCATCGAGACGGGGTGGACGCGCGGGAACGCCTTGACCACGATCCCGGTCTCGGCGAAGCACACCGCGGCCCCGAAGAGCGCGAGCAGCGAGCCCAACGGCATGCCGGCGCCGAGCCCCTCGCGGAAGATCACCGCCATCCCCGCGACGGCGAACACGCCGCCGATCAGGCCGTCCCACCGGAACCGTTCCTGCCGGTGGAGCAGCGCGAACCCGAACGTGAGAAGCGGCACGGTCGCGAGGAACACGGCCCCCAGGCCGGCGGACACCCGTTGCAGCCCCCAGTACGCGAACGCGAACGCCGCGCCGAAGCCCAGCACCCCGTAGAGCACCGCACCCAGCAGGGCCCGACCGCGCGGCATCCCGCCGCGGACCACGAGCGCGATCGTCGCCAGGATCAGCGACGCCAGCAGGAAGCGCGAGGCGGCCGCCCAGAAGGGGTCGAGCTCGCAGTCCTCGCACGAGACCGATCGGACCGCGATCACGTTGCCGCCCGCCAGCGTCACGAACGTCGCGAACGCCGCCAGGGTGGCCCGGTCGGGTCCGATGGTTCGCTGCTCTGCCATGCCCGCAGAGCGTAGCGATGTACGCGGAGGCAGACGCTGCTGCGTCACCTTCCCAGATCTCTGGTAGAGGTGTCGCAACCGAAGCGGAAGGGAGGCGGATCGTGAGTCCGGTCGACCGTGGGGAGGAACGATGAGAGAGCAGCTGATCCGCATGGACGACATCCCGCCGACGGGGACCGTGACCGTCGACCTCCTGGGACGGGAGGTGCTGGTCATGCTCCTGAACGGAAAGCCACGGGCCTACGTCAACGTCTGCATGCACCACGGAGGCCCGCTGACGCTGGAGGACGACACGTTCACCTGCGACTGGCACGGGTCGACCTTCGAGGCACGGTCCGGCCGAGCGCTCTCGGGCCCGGTTCGGCAGGATGCGAGGCTGATCATGCTCCCCACGCGTGTCGAGGAGGGCGTCCTGACCTACGTGTACGAGGAGTGAATCGGCCCAACGGAACGGTCCTCGAAGATCCTGCCGGCGCTCTCAGGCGTCCCGGCCGGCCCTGTGGAGGCGGAGGGCCCCTGACACCCCCTTCAGCTCGACCGGGCCGATCTCGGTGAACGCGACCGACGTTCCGTCGGCCGCGTCCAGGACCTGGTCGGTCACCAACACCTCGCCGGGTCTGGCGTACTCGGCGATCCTGGCGGCGACGTTCACCGTTCGACCGAAGTAGTCACCTTCCTGGAAGACCACCGGTCCGGCTTGGATCCCGACGCGAGCGGGCGGGAGGGAATGGTCCGCCACGCCCTCCACCATGTCGAGGGCGGCAAGCACGGCCTGGCCCGGATCCGGGAAGTAGAACATCACTCCGTCCCCGAGCCACTTGACCGCCTGCCCCCCGTGTTCCTGGGAGGATCGCCGAACGAGCGTAGCCAACCTCGCGGCCAGGTCCGCCGCAGCCTCGTCCCCTCGCTCATCGGTCAGGCGCGTATAGCCCGTGATGTCGAGGAAGCACACGGCCGGCGGCCGATGCAAGCGACTGTGCAGGCCGGCCTTTTCCAGCGCACTCTCGACGTCCTCCACGGCGCTCTTGCTCCAGGCGTGTTCCTGCTGGGTGCGGTACATACCGAGGAGGGCCTGTTCGAGGAGAGGGGTCATCTCGGATCCGGCGTCGGCTTGGGCATCCAACATCTCGGGCTCCGTCATCCCTCCCTTGAGGAGGGGCAACTCGACCTCGGTCCTCCACCAGCCCGTCTCCGTGTCGGCGATCCGGCGAAGACTGTCGGCGCAGACACGAAGCCACGCCTCGATGACGACGGGCCGGAACCCCATCGAAAGCATGAGCTTGATCACCGGCACGACCGAGAGCTCGTCCTCGCGGACGACGTCCTCCGGCCGTGGCTCGGCGAAGCCGACCGCCTCGCGGACCACCTTCAACAGGTCGAAGGGGATACCCGTCTTGTCGCTCACCTGCCGGAAGGTCGTGCCGCTGAGCCCGGCGAACCGATCGAAGGCGCTCGCATCCAGGTACGAGAACGAGAGGGCTCCCTCCCGTACCGCCGCGCCCATCCCCTCCAGCGGCACGCCGGCCTCCTCGAAGCTCCGCACCCAGCGCGCCCTGCGCACGTCGCCGAGTGAGAAGGCGTCTCCTGCGCCGGGCTTCAAGATCCCGAGCTCGACCAAGTGGTCGACGTACGCAGGGTCCACCCCGGCCCTTCTGCCCACCTCACCGCGCGAGTACTCGCCCACGGGTATCGATCGTAAATCGTAATAGGAGTGACTTCACGGGTGCTCCCCAGCCACTGCGCAAGGACTGCTGCGCTCGAGCCGATACTGGGGGCCTGTCCGCGCCGCGACATCAACGACGCCCAGGGAATGCCGTCCGATCCGGCCCGATCCTCCTGGCCTACGTCCTCATCGGTGTCGCGGGATCCATCGTGATCACCCGTCTGTCCGTGGGTCGACTCCCGTGGGAGACCGCCCCCTTCCCGCACACGACCGCGTGGCGGACATTCGACGGCTTCCTCTGCGTGACGTTTGGGTTCGTGTTCACCATCGGAATAGCGATGGTGCTGGCGAGTCTGGTTGGAAGCGGCATCACCTGCCCGAGGTGCTTCACGAGGAACCCCGGCACGCCCAACGTGTGCGAGACCTGCGACCTCCCCCTTCCGCATCGCCCAACGGCGAACCTCTGGCGTCGTTGGAGCTCGAGACTCGATCGGACACGCTAGAGAACCTCGCTGTGGTCGCGAGAATACGTTAGGCCCCGGACGAGCTGCGGAGCAGGTTCTAACTCCAGATCCGATCGGCGACCCGTGCGACGAGCTCGAGCTTACGCCACTGCGTGTCCTCGTCGATCTCGTTGCCCACCATCACACTCGCGAACCCGCACTGGGGGCTGATCGCAAGACGGTCCATCCCGCCGGCGAGGCTGGCCGCCTGCTCCATCTTCCGAACGAGGTCGTGCTCGTCCTCGAGCACCGGCGTCTTGGTCGAGACGATCCCCATGACCATCGTCGAGCCCTTCCGGAGAACCCGCACGGGCTCGAACCCGCCGTCGCGGCCGAGGTCGTCCCACTCGACCAGGAACGCGTTGTACGGCAGGCCGCCGAACACTCGCTCCGCGACCGGCTCGAGCGAGCCTTCGCACATCCACGATGAGCGGAAGTTCCCTCGGCAGATGTGGAGCGCCACGGTCACGTCATCCGGGATGCCCTCGAGCACGGCGGTGTCGGCGGCGACCGCGGCCTCCACCAGATCGGCGACACGATGACCTCGCGCCTCGAAGCGCTCGACCCACACCGGGTCGACGAGGTACGGGTAGAGCGGGAAGTCGAACTGCACATATCGCGCGCCGGCCTTGATCGCGTCGGCGACGAGCTCGCGTTCGATCTGGATCGCGTGCGCCACGAACTCCTCGAGCGACCCGTAGCCCGAGGTCACACCCGGCTTGTACGAGAACGGGTGGCCGAACAGCGACGGCGCGGGGAACGTGACCTTGAACGGGTAGCCGTCGGCGACTGCGCTCACGAACGCGGCCTCCCGTGCGGCGGGCGAGTCGACGATGCGGAGACGTTCGACGATCTCGTGGACGCGTAGGAGTACGTCCTCCCCCCGGGCGTTGCGGAAGGTCACGACGTTGTCGGTGCGGAAGCCCTCGACCGCGTCGTAGAACGAATTCAGGAACATCCAGCGCCGGAACTCGCCGTCGCTGACCACATCGAGCCCGAGATCGATCTGGCGCCGGACCGCGTTCCGGATCGCCTCGTCCTCCAGCGCGCGTAACCCCGTCCGATCCTTCGCGCGCTCGCTCGCGAGGACGGCCGAATGACCTTCGCCGTAGAACTCCTCCACCCCATGCCGGAGCGACGTCGGTCGCAGCAGGGACCCCACCACCTCGGCTCGCGCGGGTTGCCGCGGCCTCAGGGAACGTCCCATCGCACCCAGGTGGAGTCCGGGGCTCGGAACTCCCATCCCGACAGCGTCGCCGGTCGATCGGTATCGAGCCGAAGTCCCGGAAGGCGATCGAGCAGGATCTCGAGCGAGACTCGGGCGAGATGCCGCCCGAACCACGCCCCGAGGCAGAAGTGGTTCCCCACCGCGAACGCCAGGTGTGCGCCCTCCTTGCGGTGGATGTCGAACCGGTCGGGATCGGTGAAGCGGCGCGGGTCGCGGTTCGCGCTCGAGAGGACCGCGCCGATCAGCGCGCCCTCCTCGAGCTTCATCCCGGCGAGCTCGGTCGTCTCTGTCGTCTGCCGGGTCGAGGTCCCCACCGGCCCCGCCCACCGCAGGGTCTCCTCGACCGCGGGCTTGATCAGCGCCCGGTTCGCCCGGACCTCCTCGAGCTGCTCGGGGTTCGAGCCGAGCGCGTGGATCACGAGCGCGATCACGTCGCGCGGCTCCTGGAGGCCGCCCGAGAGCATCAGCTTGGTGTTCGCGACGATCTCCTCGCGCGTCATGCGGTCGCCGTCGCGGTCGTGGTGGAGCATCGCGGAGAGCACGGAGCCGTCGGGTTCGTCCGCGAGGCGGTCCAGGACCCGTTGGATCACCTCCGAGAGCGACTCGCTCGCCTCGTCGGCCGGCGCCTGCTTCGCGGGATCGCCCTCGAAGTTCGCGAGCCCCAGCATCAGGCCCCGGTTCCAGCCCAGGAGGTCCTCCCAGGCGACCTCGTCGAGCCCGAGCATGAACCGGAGTGAACGAACGCTCATCGGGTCGGCGAACTCCGTGAACAGGTCGGCCTCGCCCCGGCCCTCGAACCCGTCGATCAGCTCGTTCGCGAGCGCCGGGATCATGCCCTTCGTGCGCTCCTCGACGTCGCGCGGGCGGAACGGTGGCTCGACGACGCGCCGGACCCGCTGCTGGTCGGGCCCCTCGGAGCCAAGCATGTTGACGCCCATCGTGCGGTTGAGCGTGGAGGGGTCGGTGGCGGCCGTGAACACCTCGGGCGACAGGTCGACCGTTCGAACGTCGTCGTACCGCGTGACCAGCCACAGCTGCACCGCTGACACCCACGCGACCGGCTCCTCGTCTCGCAGGCGCGCGTAGATCGGGTAGGGGTCCCGCTCGAGCTCCTCCAGGGTGATCCGCTCGCCGAACGTCATCCGTGCTTCCCCGGGTCCCACCCGTGCTGGCCGATCGTCCGGCCGGCGAACGCCGTGGGGATCTCCTCGAGGTCGGTCGCCATCGAGTCGTTCCAGCGGTTCAGGAACCCGAAGAGTCCGACGACCGCGAGGATCTCGACGATCTCGCCGTCGTCCCAATGCCGCCGGAGGTCCTCGAAGTGGGCGGGCGTCACGGCGTTGGGGACGACGCTCGCATCGCGTGCGAAGCGCAGGGCCGCGACCTCGGCCTCCGAGTAGCGCGGCGAGCGCTCGAAGTCCCAGATCTCCGCGATCTTGTCCTCGTCCACGCCCCGCATCTTCGCGTCCACGGTCTCGTGCGCCTGGCAGTACCGGCAGCCCGCCGCGGTGCTGGCGACGATCGCGACCAGCGGCTTCAGCCCGACCGGGACCGTCCCGGTCCGCCAGATCCGGGTGATCAGCTCGCTGAAGGCCCGCAGGATCTCGGGGCGGCGGGCCATCGTGAACAGGCTGTTGGGGACGAAGGACATCGTGTCGTCGTACAGCCGGAAGAGCTCCTCCAGCTCCGGATGGTCCTCACGCCGAAGTGGGTGCATGTTGGCCACGCATCGACCTCCCTGCGCTCGTCGGCGCCGGTAGGGCAGACTATGCCCCATCGCGAGGAGGCGAGATGCGGCTCGAGGGCAAGGTGGCGATCGTGAGCGGCGGCGGGACCGGGATCGGGGCGGCCACCGCCCGGGTCTTCGCACATGAGGGTGCCAAGGTGGTCGTGACCGGCCGCCGCGCCGAGCCCCTCGAGACCGTCGCCGCCGAGATCGGCGGTCGGGCGGTCGCGGGCGACACCGCAGATGCCCACCACCTGGCCGAGGCCGTGCAGGTTGCCCGGGAGGCGTTCGGCGGGCTCGACGTCGTGGTCGCGAACGCCGGGCTCGGGTTCGGCGGCGCCGTCGCCGATGTGGACGACGAGCGCTGGGAGCGCACCCTCAGCGTGAACATCACGGGCGCGTTCCGACTCGTCCGGGCGGCGCTCCCCTCGCTGCTCGAACGCGGCAAAGGCTCGATCGTCTTGGTGTCGAGCACCTCGGGACTCGTGGGCGGTCCGGAAGGAGCGGCGTACCAGACCTCCAAGACGGCGATGATCGGCCTGGCACGCTCGATCGCCGTCGACTACGGCCCCAAAGGAATCCGTGCGAATGCGCTCTGTCCCGGCTGGGTGGTAACGCCGATGGGCGACAGGTCGATGGAGGGGTTGATGGAGCGATTGGGGGTCTCGCTCGAAGAGGCGTATCGCCTGGCGACCCGACACATCCCGTTGCGGCGACCTGCGACGGCCGACGAGATGGCCGCGTGCTGCCTGTTCCTCGCGAGCGACGAGTCCTCGATGGTCACGGGCACGACACTTGTCGCCGACGGCGGCGGCTTGGCCGTCGATGTGGCGGAGCTAGGTTGGGCTGAGGAGTCCCCGTGACCTTCGACCACTCGGGACGGGTCGCACTGATCACGGGGGCGGGCTCGGGCATCGGTCGCGCGACCGCGCTCCGTCTCGCCTCGGAGGGAGCAGCCGTCGCGGTCGTCGACGTCCGTCTCGAGGCCGCCGAGGAGACCGTCGCGGCGATCGCCGCCGGCGGTGGGACCGGCGTCGCGTTCGACGCCGACGTCCGGGACCGCTCGGAGATCGAGAGCGCCCGCAACGGCGCCGTGAACGCGTTCGGGCACATCGACTATCTCGTGAACAACGCAGGCCTGGTCCGGATGTCGCCGCTCGACGAGCTCGCCGAGGACGAGTGGGACCTGGTCCTGGACACCAACCTCAAGGGCATGTACCTGGTGACGCAGGCGATCGCGCCGGTGATCGCGGGTGAGGGCGGGGGCGCGATCGTCAACCTCGCGACGATCGAGTCCGAGGTCGTGGTCGCCTCCACCGGACACCCGCAGGTGCACTACAACGCGTCGAAGGGCGGCGTGAAGATGCTCACGAAGGCGCTCGCGGTCGAGCTCGCCGACCGCAACATCCGGGTGAACGCGGTCGAGCCCGGGGCGATCGCGACCTCGTTCATCCCCGGCGCGGACATCCGTTCGCCCGAGGCATGGGCGTCCATGAAGGACCGGCTCCTGGTTCCGCGCGTGGGCGAACCCGAGGACGTCGCCGCGGCCATCTCGTTCCTGCTCTCGGACGACGCTTCGTACATCACCGGCGCCATGCTGCCCGTCGACGGGGGGTGGCTCACCCGGTGACGCTGGACCTCGCGGACCTGGACG
>DASUMC010000099.1:0-8397 GCA_036277855.1 Actinomycetota bacterium | reverse complement strand
GACCGCTCGCAGTCTCCACAGCAGCTGTTTGGGGTCGAGCGTCCGATCCGCGTTCACGAGCATGGTGCGCGCGAGCACGACCTTGCGGAGCTCGCCCGAGCGGATCCGTTCGGTCGCCCGGCCGACCGCCGCCGCGTACTCGTCGGGCTCGGGGTCCGGCCGGAGCTGGATCTCCTCGAACGCGTCGTGCGGGAGCGTCCGGCCCGCCCATCGTTCGCGCTCGCCCGCGAGCGGGGTCTCGCCGCGCGGGGCGATCTCGACCTGCCAGGTCTCGCCGGCGTCCAGGCGCATCGTGGCCCGTCGCGGGAGGACCGCCTCGGCGGGCTGACGGTCGTCGAACGGGATCGAGGCCACCGCCGCCACCGAGGGCCCGCCGGGCTCGCCCTCGATCGAGGCCAGCGCTTCGAGGATCGAGCGCGACAGGCGCAGGATGCGCTCGGGTCCCGCCTCGGCCGCGACCCGGTCGACCTCGCCACTCGTCGCGAGCCCGAGCCCGGAGCGTTCGAGGAAGAAGCCGCCCTCCCGGTACCCGGCGAGCAGGTCGAACGCCGGACCGAGCCGGGTCGCCCGCGCGGCGAGTCCGGTCACGTCCCCCACCTCAACGGCCGCCTCCGAGCGTCATCGGCGCGTCCCCAGGAGCATCTGGGCCACGCCGCCCCCGAGCGGGGTCCGCTCGACCTGCTCGAACCCCGCGTCGCCGAGCATCTCGAGGAGCCGGTCGGGCTCGGGGAGATAGGCCGCCGACCGGGGGAGGTACCGATAGGCATCCCCGTCCGAGAGCGCCCCGCCGATCAGCGGGACGATCCATCGGAAGTACAGCGCGTGTCCGGCGCGGAGCACGCGCCCGTCGGGCTCGCTCGTCTCGAGGAACGCGACGCGCCCGCCCGGCCGCAGCACGCGCGCGGTCTCGGCGAACAGCTCGGTCAGGTCGGTCACGTTGCGCAGCGCGAACCCGCACGTGGCGCCGTCCAGGCGCCCGTCCGCGAGCGGGAGCCGCAGCACGTCGGCCTCGACGACCCGCGCCTCGGTGCGGGCGTTGCGGAGCATGCCATGCGAGAAGTCGAAGCCGAGGGTCCGGTACCCGCTGGCCAGCAGCTCGTTGCACAGGTCGCCCGTGCCGCACGCGAGGTCGGCCACCAGGGCATCGCCGGGCAGACGGAGCTCCCCGACGGCGCGACGACGCCACCCGACGTCCATCCCGAAGGTCATCACGCGGTTCACGAGGTCGTACCGGCTCGAGATCCGGTCGAACATGCCGCGGACCACCCGCGCCTTCTCGCTCGGGTCCGGGAGGCCCGCCGGGGTCGCCGGTCGGCTCACTCGAGCCGCTCCTCGGCCTCGGCGAGCAGGACCCGGCGGAAGTGGTTGGCGACCAGGTTCGTCACGGCGGGGAGCAGCGTGTCGAACGCCTCCACGAGCTGCGCCGCGGCGTCCTCGTCGCCGGCCGTGTCCCGGATCGGCTTGCGCACGTGCTCGTCGAACAGCTCGACCGCCCGACCGGCGAGCGCGACCATCGCCTCGTTCGTGTCCCGCGCGAGCGAGAGGAGCTCGCCGAGCGGCAGACCGTACTCGAGCAGGCGGAGCGCGCCGCGGACCATGTCGATGTCCGCGGCCGTGTACCGGACCTCCCCATCGACCGTGCGGCCGAGCTCGATCCCCTCGCGTTCGACCGCCTGGATCAGGGAGGCCGGGACGCCGCTGCGGCTCGCGAACCCGTCAAGGGTGAGGAGCTCGTCCTGGCGAGCCTCCCCGCGCGCCGCCGCGATCGCGACGGCCAGGTCGGCGTCGGCGGGGTCGAGCCCATCGCCGAGCACCCGCTCGATCGCCGCGAGCGTGAGGCCCCGTCGCCGAAGCTCACGGATCTCGCGGATCCTTCCGGCGTGGCGATCGTCGTACCAGGCGACGCGACCCTCGCGGGTGGGCGGCGGGACGAGGCCGCGGGTCTGGTAGTAGCGAACCGTATCGACCGACACGTCGCACGCGGCCGCGACCTGCTCCACGCGATACCTCACGACCGGTAACTCTACGAGTGAACGCTCGAACCTTCACCCGGCACGGAGCTCAGCCGGGCGGGATCCTCTGGGAGGCGGTGCTCAGGATTCGGCAATCGTCCCTCGCGACGACGAACACGACGATGTGGTCGGGGGCCTGACCGGCTCCCGGCCCCTCCGCGAAGACCCCGATGAACGCCGGCGTCCCCTCGAACCGGGCCTCGATCAGCCGGATCAACACGTCGTTCGGACCTCGGACGCCGCTCTGGTCGATGCAGTCCCTCGCAAGGCTCGTGCGCTCCTTCGAGTCCGGGACGGTGCTCGCGAACGCCGCCTGGCTGCCCCCCGCGTCCTCGGCCGCAAGGACCGCCCCGGCCGCGTCGCTCGCCACCGCGTGGATCCCCGCCTCGTCGTAGCTCACGCCGGTCTGGCGTTCGAGACCCGCGAAGGGGATGACCCCGGGGGTCGCCGCCTCGGCGCCGGCCGCTCCCGTTCCACCGGCATCCGCCGCGGTCCGCTCCGGAGCCGCCGCGTTCTGGGCGTCCTCGCCGCCGAGGTTCAGGGCCACCACCAGGACGAGCGCGGCGGCCGCGGCCAGGCCGGCGGCCCACTGGAAGCGTCCCCAGATCACGCCCGGACGGCGCTCGAACCGCCGCCCGGCCTCCGCCAGCACGGGGCCGGTCACGCCGAACGGCACTGGGACGTCCTCGAGCTCGCTCAACGCGGCCTTCGCCGCCTCCGCCTGCCGGACCTCCACGCTGCAACGTGCGCACCCGGTCAGGTGCGCGTCGACGGCGGCGCGCTCGCGTTCGGCCAGCGTGCCGTCGACGTAATCGGCGAGGAGATCGTCGGGATGGCTCACGGGGATACCGTCCCTTCTGACGGCCCGGCGGCGTCGGCCCGTTCCCCGGATCTCGGAGCCCCGGGGGTCGCGCCATGGGACCCGCCGGACGTCGGTGGACCCTCGGCGTCCTCGAAACGCTCCCGCTGTTCGATCCCCATCGCCCGGGCCAGGGCGATCCGGCCGCGATGCAGGCGCGACTTCACGGTCCCGATCGGCACGCCGACGATCGCGGCCACCTCCTCCTGCCGAAGGTCGTGGACGTCGTGCAGGATCATCACCGCGCGGAAGTCCTCGGGTACCTGCAGGAGCGCCTGCTGCACGTCCATCGACAGGCTCGACGCGTCCGCGTGGTCGGGCGCCGGCGGCGGCTCGCGCGCGGGGAGATCGTCCTCGCCGCGTTCGAGCAACGGCGCCCGCTGGCGCTTGCGCAACAGGTCGTAGCAGGCGTTGACCGTCACGCGGTGGAGCCAGGTCGTGAACGCGGCCTCGCCGCGGAACGACGAGAGCTTTCGGAGCACCGTGAGGAAGGTGTCCTGCGCGGCGTCGCGCGCGTCCTCCTCTCGACCCGTCATTCGCAGGGCCAGGTTGTAGACGCGCCGCTCGTGTCGTTCGACCAGTGCGGCGAAGGCGGCGCGATCTCCCGACAGATACCGGCGGACGAGGTCTTCGTCGCGGGCCGGCGGGTCAGGCACCGACCGCCTCGGCATCGGTGTTCCGGACGACCAACCGCACCTCGGCCACCTCGGCGCGGATGCCGTCGTCGACCGGCACGACCGAGGTGATCCAGACGAGCACGTAGCGGCCCGCGCCGCGGAGCGAGACGCGGGACAAGGAGGTCGAGGTGACCTCCGCCCCGACCTCGCCGACCAGCGCGTCGGGGTCATCGCCGACCGCGAGGCGGAAACGGAACCCGGGATGCGGCGTCCACAACCGCAGCCCCAGGACCTCGTGTCGCTCGCCGAGGTCGAGCACGAGCCCGAACCCGGGCTTGCCGAGCTCGCCGTCGAAGTAGTTCTCCGATCGCCATGCGGTCTCCAGGTCCCCGTCGTCGGCGAGGCTCGCGTTGGATGAGTGCTCGTCGCCGTCGGCATATGGGTCGATCGCGCCCACGGAAACCGGCCGGATCAGCACGGGCGGAGTCTCGACCGGAGCGGGCTCGTCGGGCGCGGCGCGGATCCCGAGGGGACCGCCCACCTCGAGCTTGCCCATCCAGAGCCCCAGCGCGATCGCGGTGATCGCGAGCCCCGCCACGACGAGCGGCACGCCGATCCAGGTGAACAGGCTCGTCGCCCGTCCATCGTCGGACGCGTCGACCGGCTCGATCTCCACCGAGCTGGCGAGCGCGTTTGCGAACGCCCGCGCGTCCGGGAACCTGCGCTCGGGATCGGGATCGAGCGCTCGAGCCAGGGTGCGGTCGAGCGCGCGCGGGAGGTAGGGACGGACGGTCCGGGCGCAGGTGCGACCCCGGGGGGGTTCGCTCGTGAGGAGTTCGAAGAGCAGCGATGCCACGGCGTAGACGTCCGTGCGCGCATCCGATCCGGCCCCGGCGGTTTGCTCGGGGGCAAGATGCTCGTCGCCGAGCAACGTCGTCGCCTCGCCGGGCCTGCTCGACGCGACCGCGGCACCGATCCCGAAGTCGATCAGGCACACCCGGTCGTCATCGCCGACGATCACGTCGTCGAGGTCGAGCGCGAGGTGGAGCACGCCGCGATCGTGCGCCTCGGCGAGCGCGTGGAGGGCGGCGACCCCGATCCGAACGGCCTCCGACGGCGTCGCCGGGCCCGATGAGTCCAACCGGTCGCGAAGGCTCGAGCCGGGCGCGTACTCGCGGACGAGGTAGATCACGCCGTCCTGCTCGCCCGTGTCGAGCAGACAGGCGATCCCGCGCTCCGACAGCCCCGCCACGCGGCGAGCCTCTCGGGCGAGCGCTTGGGCGAAGCCCGGGTCCTCGGCGAGCCGAGGGTGGATCAGCTTCACGGCCACCGAGCGTCGCAGCAGCGGGTCCCGCGACCGCCACACCATCCCGGTCCTGCTCCTGCCGAGCTCCTCCTCGAGCGCGTAGCGACCTGCGAGGACGTGAGCGGGCTCGATCGACGTGGTCACGGTTTCGAGTCTATGCCCGGTTGCACGGCCCCCGAGCGTACGAGGGACGTTCGTTCAGTCGCGCGGCACCGAGCTCGAGCCGCTGACCGACACCCGTTCGAGGTCGTCGAGGAAGGGGATCCTCTCCACGACGAGCGTGTCGGCCCGGACGACGAGCACCACCGTCACCTCCCGGCGCCCGACGTCGATCCGCTTGAGACGCACGGGCTCGTCGGCGTCGGCGATCGTGTCCAGGGCCGCGAGCTTCGCCTGCTCCTCGTCGCCGCCCTGCCGGAGGGCCTCGGCCGCCGAGATCGAGGCGTCCTTCGCCAGGTCGGCAGCTCGCGACCGCGTCAGCAGGATCGAGCTCGCGTCGATCGCGCCGACCACGATCACGGCAACCACGAGCAGCCACACCAGCAGGATCTTGCCGACCAGCCCTCGCTCGTCTCCGAACCGACCGTCCGGGTACGCATCGCCGCGCGCGGGTCCCGGTGTCATCGCCACCGAGCGGCCACCTGCCGCCGCACCATCTCGACCTCCTCGATCCGCAGCGCCGCCGCGGACGCGATGAACACGGCGAGCCCCGCCACCACCGCGCCGAGCACCTGCACCGTCTGCGTGGCGAGCGTCGTCGTCCCGAGCCACTGCTCGAACCCCTCGGCCACGAGCCATGCCACCGCCGCGGTCGCGAGCCCGGCCACGAGGATCCGGCCGAGCGATGCGACGATGCGGCGTCCGCCGATCGGGCCGACGCGCCGGCGGATCAGCAACAACAGCACGCTCGAGGCGAACGCGTAGGAGACCGCGTGACCCAGCGCGAGGCCGGGGATGCCGAGGTCGAGCACGAAGAAGAAGAGCAGATCGACGAGCACGTTCACGGCGACCGCGGCGACGTTCACGAGCGCGGGCGTCCGCGTGTCCTGCATCGCGTACGAGGCCCGGAGCAGGAGCTGGAACGCGGAGAACGCGAACAGCCCGAGCGCGAAGGCGAACAGCACCTCGGAGACCAGTTCGGCGCTCGCGGCCTCGGTCTGGCCGTGCTCGAGCAGCAGACGGACGATCGGTTTCGCGAGCACCAGATAGCCGAGAGCGGCGGGGATCAGGATCGTGGCCGTCGCGCGGATCCCCTGTGAGAGCAGCGCTCGGTAGCCGTCGAGGTCCTCGGCCGCCCACCGCGAGGACATCGCCGGCAGCAGGGCGGTCAGGATCGACACGGCGAAGATCGCGTGGGGGAGCTGGAACAGGATGAACGCCGCCGCGTAGGACGAGTAGCCACCGGTCGGCCCGCCGGCGAGGATCACGATCACGAGGTAGCCGAGCTGGTTCGCCACGACGTAGACGACCACCCACGTCGCCAACCGGCCGATCCGACCGATCGCCTCGTCGCGAACGCCCCCGGGCCACCGGAACCGGAAGCCCGTCGCTCGGACCGACGGCCACAGCGCCGCCGTCATCGCCACCACCCCGAGCGTCGTGCCGATCGCGAGGACCAGCCGCTGGGCATCCGTCGCGAGCTCCGTCGGGTTCGCGGGCGCGATCGCGACGAAGGTCAGGAACGTCGCGATGACGATGACGTTGTTGGCGATCGGCGCGAACATCGGCGCGGCGAATCGCCGGTGGGCGTTCAGCAGACCCGCGGCGACGGCCCCGATCCCGTAGAAGACGACCTGT
Source organism: Actinomycetota bacterium (assembly GCA_036277855.1). Lineage (GTDB taxonomy): Bacteria > Actinomycetota > UBA4738 > UBA4738 > HRBIN12 > DASSJM01. The sequence continues at coordinate 1,806 of DASUMC010000099.1, read as the reverse complement.
GGCATGAACCAACGCAGGAAGAAGGTGGCGAGGCCGTGGACGGCCTCGCGCTGAGCGTCGGGGTAGCCCACCGTGTAGAGGTCCACGATCCACGGCGCCAGCACGATGCCGAGCAGCGCGATCGCCGAGAGCGCCACGATCGCGATCGTGAACAGACGCCGGACCACGTCCCACGCCAGCTCGCGACCGCGCGACTGCATCCACTCCACGACGACGGGGACGACGACCGAGGTCAGGATCCCGCCCAGCGCGAGCTCGTACAGGATGTTCGGCGTGATGTTCGCGACGTTGTAGGCGTCGGCCAGGCGCGTCTCGGTGATGCCGATCGCAAAGGCCATGGCCGACAGGCGGAGGAACCCGGTCACCCGAGAGATCGCGGTGCCGGTCGACATCACGATCGTGTTGCGGACGAACGTGGGCGTCGAGTCCTCGGGGGGCGGTTCGGCCCCCGCCGTCGGTGGGGGAGGCGACGGCGGCTCGCCGCCCGGCGTCAGGCCCTCCGTCAGGTCGTCGGCCATGCGATCGTCAGGTCCCCTGCGGCCGCGCCCGCCCCGGCACGAAGCGCCTCGCCCACAGGAGCAGGAGCACGAGCGCCGCCCCGATCGTGATCAGCAGCGCGATGCGGTTGAACGCGGTCGAACGCACGACGATCTGGGTCTCGCCGATCAGGCGCCCGCTGGGCGAGACCATCAGCACGCGGACCGGGAACCGCCCGGTCGATCGCAGGCGGGCCTGGAGCTGGAGCGTGTCGGATTCGCCGGGCGCGAGCCGGACGTGGGTCGCCGGTTCCTCCCGGATCCTGGTCGAAGCGAGCTGCACCCAGAACTCGAGCGAGTGCGGTCCATCGTTCGAGATCGTGACCGGGATCCTCCCGGAGTCGGACGTGAGCGTCACCGAGTCGACCGTCTCGAGCGCGAGGTCGTCCACGGTCGCCCGCACGCTCCGGCGGGCCGCGTCGATGAACGCCTGTCCCTCGGTCGTCGAGGTCAGGTACTGGCGCGCCTCCGCCAGCAGCAACATCGTCTCGAGGCGAGCGGGTTCGAGGCTGTTCTCGGGGAGCATCGAGCGGAGCGTCTCGATCCGCCTCCTCGCCTGCTTGAGCGAGGCGACGTACGAGATGGGGAACCGTCGGAACGACGGCGACGCGAGGACGGACTCGTCGGTCGGCGGGAACGCCGCGACGAACCCGCCGGCGACGGTGGGCGCGAGCCAGGGTGCGGTCGCGATGCCTCGCACGATCGGCTGGAAGAACGGACCGGGAAGCGGCGCGTCCTCGCCGAAGACCAGCGCGACGCCGCGCGTCTCGCCGGGCTGCTCCTGCCAGATCGTCGTGAGCTCGCCGAGCAAGACCTGCGCGGCCCGGACCGGGTCCTCGCCGACCACCGACCCGAGGAGGGCGTCGCTCGCCGGTTCGGGGACGATCGCCGCGAGCGCGCCGTCGCCGAGCGAGGTGGTGGCCGGACCGGCGAAGTCGAGCGGCTGCTCGGGCAGGTCGACGGTCGTGGGCGCGACGATCAGGGTTCGGATGCCGTCGGCGGCGAGCCCCCGCAGCGTGGCGTCGTCCAGCGCGGCGCCCGGTGGACGCACGATCGACTCGGGGATCTCCGCTCCGATGAGCGTCGAGGTCACGTCTCGGCCGTGCTGGAGCTGGACATCCACGTCGCGTCCGAGGCCGCCGCCGTAGAGCGATGGGATCTCGGGTGCCGAGAAGGGGAGCGCGGTGACCTCGACGTTCGGCGCGGCGACGATCGCTCGGAGATCCTCGAGGGCTTGCCTGGCGAGCGCCGCACCGCCCTCGCCGGGCTG
>DASUMC010000098.1:0-15875 GCA_036277855.1 Actinomycetota bacterium | reverse complement strand
AGACACGAGGAGGCATCGGCCTATGGCCATCACCCTTTCCCGAGAGTTCGGGAACAGCACTCTGACGTTCGAGTCGGGTAAGCTCGCCCTGCAGGCGGGCGGCTCGTGCGTCGTGACGTACGGCGAGACGCAGGTCCTCGCCACCTGCACCACCGCGCAGCCCCGCGAGGGGATCGATTTCTTCCCGCTCACGATCGACGTCGAGGAGCGGATGTACGCCGCCGGCAAGATCCCCGGCGGGTTCTTCCGCCGCGAGGGTCGCCCGTCCGAGACGGCGATCCTGACGGCGCGCCTCACCGACCGCCCGATGCGACCGAGCTTCAGGGACGGCTACCGCGACGAGGTCCAGGTCGTGATCACCGTGCTCTCGGTCGACATGGCGCGCCAGTACGACATCCCCGGCATGAACGCGGCCAGCCTCGCGACGATGCTGTCGGGGATCCCGTTCGAGGGCCCGGTCGGCTCGGTCCGGCTCGGGCTGATCGGCGGCGAGTGGGTCATCAACCCCACGTTCCAGGACCTGGAGGAGGCCACGTTCGACATCGTGGTGGCCGGCCGCCGCAACGATTCGGGGCAGGTCGACATCCTGATGATCGAGGGCGAGGCACCCGACAACACCTGGGCGCTGCTGCAGGGGAGCGGCACCACACCGACCGAACAGGTCGTCGCCGAGGGCCTGGAGGCGGCCAAGCGCGCGATCGACGAGTTGATCGACATGCAGCTCGAGTTCGTCGCACGGGCGGACGTCAAGCCGAGGCCGTTCGAGCCCAAGCCGCTGTACGGCGCCGACACCTGGGAGGCCGCCGAGACGTTCAAGGAGCGCCTCGAGACCGCGATCGTGCCCGACCGTTCGGAGCGCGAGGCCGGGATGGCCGAGATCAAGGACCTGTTGAAGGCGCACCTGCTGGAGACCTGGGGCGCGGAGTCCTACGCCGCGCGTCAGTCCGAGATCTCGCCCGCGTGGAAGGACCTGCAGAAGAAGGTCATGCGGGCGCGCGTGATCGAGCACGGCGTCCGCCTGGACGGCCGCGGCCCCAAGGACATCCGGCCCCTCTCTGCGGAGGTCGGGTTGATCCCCCGCGCGCACGGCTCGAGCCTGTTCAACCGGGGCGACACGCAGGCCCTGAACGTGACCACGCTCGGGATGCTCCGGATGACCCAGATGATCGACACGCTGGACCCGGAGGAGAGCAAGCGCTACATCCACCACTACAACTTCCCGCCGTTCTCCACCGGCGAGGTGGGCCGGATCGGTTCGCCGCGCCGTCGCGAGATCGGCCACGGCGCACTCGCCGAGCGGGCGCTCGTGCCGGTGGTCCCGACGGAGGAGGAGTTCCCCTACGCGCTCCGGCTCGTGTCGGACATCCTGGGCTCCAACGGGTCCACGTCGATGGCGAGCGTCTGCGCCTCGACGCTGTCGCTCATGGACGCCGGGGTCCCGATCAAGGCCCCGGTCGCGGGGATCGCGATGGGCATGATCGCGGAGGGGGACACGTTCGTGACCCTGACCGACATCCTGGGCGCCGAGGACGCGCTCGGCGACATGGACTTCAAGGTGGCGGGGACGAGCGAGTTCGTCACGGCGATCCAGCTCGACATGAAGGTCACCGGCCTGCCCGGGGAGGTGCTCGCGGGCGCGCTCGATCAGGCGAAGGAGGCACGGCTCCAGATCCTCGAGGTGCTGCGCGACACGATCCCAGAGCCCAGGACCGAGGTCAATCCGAAGGCGCCGCGGATCCTCACGATCAGGATCCCGGTGGACAAGATCGGCGAGGTGATCGGTCCCAAGGGCAAGAAGATCAACGAGATCGTGGCCCTGACCGGCGCCGACATCGACATCCAGGACGACGGGACCGTGTTCGTCGGGGCCCGCGAGGCGGGCGGGGCGGACGAGGCGGCTCGCATCATCGACGAGATCGCGAACCCGCGCCCGATCACGGTCGGCGAGCACTTCACCGGCACCGTGGTCAACACGACCACGTTCGGTGCGTTCGTGAACCTGGTACCGGGGCGCGACGGCCTGATCCACATCTCCAAGCTCGGCAAGGGAAAGCGGATCGCGAACGTCGAGGACGCGGTCAAGGTCGGCGACACGATCGAGGTCGAGGTCCAGGACATCGACGATCGGGGGAAGATCTCGCTCAAGCCCGTTGGCGAGGAGTGGGCGATCCCCGAAGGGATGGAGCAGGAGGTGCAGGATCGGCCTCCGCGTCGCGATCGCGAGCGCGATCGCCGGCCCCGTGACCGCGACCGGCGTCCACGGGACCGCGAGCGCGAACCGCGCGATCCCGCGTAGCCGATGTCGATCGGACGCACGGAGTTCACCTCCGGCCTGCGCGTCGTCACCGAGCGGATGCCCGGCGTCCGCTCGGTGGCGCTCGGCTTGTGGGTCCTCGCCGGCTCGCGTGACGAGCCGCCGCCGATCTCGGGATCGAGCCACTTCCTCGAGCACCTGCTGTTCAAGGGGACGAAGACCCGGAGCGCGCGCGACATCGCCGAGGCGTTCGACGCGGTCGGCGGCGAGCTGAACGCGTTCACCGCCAAGGAGTACACGGCGTTCTACGCGCGCGTGCGCGACCGGGACCTGCCGATGGCCGTCGACCACCTCGCGGACATGCTGCAGAACTCGGTGCTACGCGCGGCCGATCTGGACGCCGAGCGGCAGGTGATCCTCGAGGAGATCAATCAGCACGAGGACGATCCCGGCGATCTCGTGCACGACCTGTTCACCGAGACGTTGTGGCCCGGCCATCCGCTCGGGCGCCCGATCCTCGGCACCAAGCAGAGCATCCAGGGCGCCGGCCGCGACCAGGTTCGGCGCTTCTATCGCAAGCACTACGTCGCCGGCAACGTGGTCGTCGTCGCGGCGGGGAACCTGCGGCACGAGGAGTTGCTCGGGCTCGTCGCCGAGCACATGGAACCGGGCGCCGTGCGGGCCGAGGGTCCGAGCGCCTGGAACCTTCGGACCGCCGGCAATGCCCCCAGCCCGTCCGGGCGTTCGCTGGTCAACAAGCGCAAGACCGAGCAGGCGCACATCTGCGTCGGGACCAGCGGCCTGTCGCGGATCGACCCGGACCGATTCGCGTTCGGGGTCGTGAACAACGCGCTCGGCGGCGGGATGAGCTCCCGGTTGTTCCAGGAGGTGCGGGAGAAGCGCGGGCTCGCGTACAGCGTGTACTCCTACCACGCGATGTACGCGGAGGCGGGCGTGTTCTGCGCCTACGCCGGTACCACGCCCGCGCGCGCGAAGGAGGTCCTCGCGATCATGCGGGCCCAGCTCGAGGACGTGGCGAACAAGGGCCTCGGTCCCGACGAGTTCGAGCGCGCGAAGGGCCACATGAAGGGGTCGCTCGTGTTGTCGCTCGAGGACCCCGGCGGGCGCATGTCGCGACTGGGCAAGTCGGAGATCGGGCACGGCGAGACCCTGACGGTGAACCAGCTCCTGGAGCGGATCGAAGCCGTCACGCCGGAGGACGCGGCGCGCGCCGCCGAGCGGGTACTCTCGCAGCCGATGACGGTCACCGTCCTCGGCCCCTTCTCGAGCAAGGACGTGATCGCGTGATCCGCGTCGGCGTGATCGGAGCCTGCGGTCGGATGGGGCTGATGGTGTGCCGGGCCCTGGCGGACTCGGACGACTTCGCGCTCGTCGCCGCGATCGATCGATCGAAGATCGGACAGAAGATCGGGCAGATGATCGGACACCCCGAGATCGACGCGCCGGTCTCCGACGAGCTCGATCGGCTGCTCGAGGCCAACGCCGAGGTGGCGATCGACTTCACGCACCCGGATGTGGCGATGGACGACATCCGGTGGTGCATCTCGCACGCCGTGCACGCCGTGGTCGGCACGACGGGGATCACGCGCGAGAACCTGCAGGAGATCGACAAGCTGCTCTCGGACGAGGGTCACGAATCGAACGTGATCGTCGCGGCGAACTTCGCGCTGGGCGCCGTGCTGATGCAGCGCTTCGCGGCGCAGGCTGTCCGCTACCTGCCGGCCGTCGAGATCATCGAGCTCCACCACGACCAGAAGGCGGACGCTCCCTCGGGGACCGCGGTCGCCACGGTCCGCCGGATCCAGGAGGAGCGGGACGGGGCCTGGCGTGGCCCGCTCGCCGAGTCGCTCGAGGGGGTGCGCGGGGGCGACGTCGAGGGGATCCGCGTGCACTCGGTGAGGCTGCCCGGGCTGGTAGCGCACCAGGAGGTCATCTTCGGCGGGCAGGGACAGACGCTCACGATCCGTCACGACTCGACCGATCGGTCCTCGTTCATGCCGGGGGTGCTGATGGCCGCCCGGGCCGTGATGGTCCGGCCGGGGCTCACGATCGGGCTCGAGCCGCTGCTCGACCTCCCGCCGCTGCCGTAGCCCGGTGCGACGGGTCGCGTGCGTCTTCGCGCATCCCGACGACGACACGTTCGGCGTGGGCGGCAGCCTCGCGCTCCACGCGGAGGACGAGCTCGAGCTCACCGTGATCCTGGCGACGAGTGGCGATGCCGGCCGCATCGCCGACGCATCGCTCGCGACTCGCCGGACCCTCGCGAGCGTCCGCGAGGCCGAGGACCTCGCGTCGTGGCGCGTTCTGGGGCTCGACCCGGACGTGCGGTTCCTCCGACATCCTGACGGCGGCCTCAACGCGACCCCCCGCGGCGAGCTCCTGGCCGAGGTACAGGGCGTGCTCGAGGAGGTCGTCCCGGAGGTCGTCATCACGTTCGGTCCCGACGGCATCACCGGTCACGACGACCACGTGGCGATCGGCGCGATCGCGACCGAGGCGTTCGGCGCTCTTCGGACAGCCTCGGGCGGGGCGGCGTTCTCGAGGCTGCTGCACAGCGCGATCGCCCAGAGCAGCCTCGACCGCCTGAACCAGCTCCTGCCTGAGCGGGGGCTCGAACCTATGGACCCGGCCCAGCCGTTCATGCCGCGGGGCGTCCCCGACGTGGCGCTCGGGGCCCGCGTCGACGCCTCGGGCGTCTACGCACGCAAGCTCGAGGCGATCCGGTGCCACAGGACGCAGGCCGAGCTCGAGGACGTCCCGTTCGACCTGTGGCCCGAGATGTTGTCGATCGAGGCGTTCGTGGTGGCCTGGCCCGAGCGCCGGCCGCGCGATCCGGTCCTGGCCGACCTCTTCGAGGGTCTACCGAGCCCGTAAGCTCGTCGGATGGACCTCCAGATCCGACGGATCACCGAGGACGAGTTCGTGCCGTTCCTGCTCGCCTCCGAGCTCGCGTCCGGCGACGTCCCCGACCGCGACGAGATCGAGCGCGAGCGCTCGATCGCCGAGCCCGACCGGAATTTCGCCGCGTTCGACGGACCGGACATCGTCGGGACGGCGGGCGCGTTCACGATGCCGATGACGGTTCCGGGTGCCGAGCTCGTGGTGGGTTACCCGACCCTGGTCGGGGTGCTGCCCACGCACCGGCGGCGGGGGATCGCGGCGGGCTTGATGCGCGCGCTACTCGACGACGCGAGGGGGCGCGGCGATCTCCTCTCGGTGCTCTACGCGTCCGAGGGCGGGATCTACGGCCGGTTCGGGTTCGGGCTCGGGACGATCGGGCTGAGGCTTCGGATCGAGACCGCCCGCTCGGCGTTCGTCCGCGGCTACGAGGCGTCCGGCCAGGTGCGGCTCGTCGACCGCGAGCGTGCCGCCAAGGAGATCCTGGCCGTGCACGAGGCGACGCGGCCCGGCATCTCGGGGATGGTGCACCTGGACGAACGCCGGCTCGCGTACGTCATCGGCCACGAGCACGGCGCCGAGAGGGAGCGGCCGACGTTCGTCGCGCTGCACGAGGGCGTGACCGGCGTGGACGGATACACGATGTACAAGGTCGCTCAGGACTGGCCCGACGGTACGCCGAACAGCACGCTGCAGGTTCGCGACCTGGTGGCCGCGAACCCGGGCGCGTACGCGGACCTGTGGCGCTTCGTGCTGGACGTCGACCTCGTGGCGTCCGTGGAGGCGTCGAACCGGCCCATCGACGAGCCGCTCTTCCATCTGATGCGTGAGCCCCGACGCCTGCGCGCGCGGATGTTCGACAATCTGTGGGTGCGGCTCGTCGACGTCCCGAGCGCGCTCGGCGCCCGAAGGTACGCGGCGGCCGGCCGCCTCGTCCTCGAGGTCGCCGACCCGTTCTGCGCTTGGAACGAGGGCCGGTACGCGCTCGGGGCCGCCGAGGACGGCGCCGCCGTCGTGAACGCGACGACCGACACGGTCGAGATCGCGTGCACGGCGAGCGACCTCGGGGCCACCTACCTGGGCGGGACGTCCTTTCGCCAGCTGCACCGCGCCGGTCGCGTCGAGGAACGCGCCAATGGCGCGCTCGCGCGAGCCGACGCGATGTTCGGCTGGGACCCGGCGCCGTGGTCCCCGTACGAGTTCTGAGGGACGGCATCAGCCGACGATCCCGCGGACCACCAGCCACACGCCCAGCGCGCCCATCGCGACGGCCAGCACGTCGCCCAGGAACCGCAGGAAGCGATCGCTCACGCGGTGCGCCCCGGCGCCGAGCAGCACCATCGCCGAATCCATCAGCGACACACCGAGCAGGAGCGCCACGACCGTGACGACCGCGAGGCCGCGCCCGCCCTCGTCGACGGCGCTCGCGACGACCGCGGTGCCCGTGGTGGCGAGGAACACGTAGACGCCGGGGTTCAGCACGACCGCGACGATCCCTCGGACGGTGGGGTGCAGACCCTTCCGAGTCTCCTCGACCTCGTGAGGGCGCCGGCTCTCGCGGATCGCGTCGAACGCGAGGAACACCAGGAACGCGCCGCCGATCACCTTGACGACGCGCAGGAAGGTTTCGCCCGGCTCGAGCGACGACAGCCCCGCCGCCAGCAGCAGCATCATCGCGCCGAACGTCGCGTTCGCGCCGGCCATGGCCCGGAGGCCTCGTCCGGCCCCGCCGCGCGAGGCCTCGGAGAACAGGAGGAGCTGCACGGGTCCGGGCGACGCCCCCAGGGCGACGCCCAGCCCGAACGCGGCGAGCGGGATCGAGAGGTCCACCTCTGGCTACCGGAGCCGAAGTTCGCCGATCTCGACGGGGTCGTCGTCACCGGCCCTGGAGAGCAGGACGCCCTCGCATTCGGCGAGCGGCTCGATCTCGGCCGCGGTGAGTCCCAGGACCGCACGTTCGATCAGCGGCGTGTGGGAGATCGCGAGCCCGCGTTCGCCCTCCGGCACGGCGTCGAGCAGGGCCGAGACGACGCCGGCCATCGCGAGCGGCGAGCCGTCGTTGTCCTTCGCCGCCAGACCCGGGACGACGGCGTGGGCGGGGAGCTGCTCCCCCAGACCGCGGAGGAGCCACGCCACGGTCTCGGCCGCCCGCTCGGCGGGGGAGACGAACACGACGGAGTAGCCGCCCGCGAGCGTCGCGCCCACCGACTGCGCTTGCGCGCGGCCCTGCCGCGAGAGCCGATCGGCCGCCGGATCACGGTTCGCGTGGCGTCGCAGTTCGAGCGTCCTCACGTGGTCCTTCCTCCTTCGGCAGGTCGTGTAGCATGCCGCGCCCATGAAGCCTACCGGTCGTCTCGTCGCGCCCCTGTGCCTGGCGATCGCGCTCGGGGCCTGCACCGGAGGGGACGGCGGCGGGGACGGCGGATCGTCCGCGGCGACGGGCCCGAGCATCAGCAGCGAGGTTCCGACCCCCGCCCAGACGTTCACCGGCGCCCCCGGCACCGCGACGTACGAGTACGCGAACGAGGGTCTGCTCGTGACGGTCGATCTCGAGGGGAGCGACGGCACCCTCGAGGTCAAGAACGACTCCGAGCACGATCTCGATCCTCCGGGTCTCTACGTGGAGGACGCGGTCGACGGCCACGAGATCGACGGCGCGGTCGTGGACAGCGCACCGGTGGCGGCGGGGGAGAGCGCGACGTTCGACGTGAGGCTCGACGACATCACGGTCGACGACATCGGGCTGCTCGTCCTGCTGTTCGGTGCCGACAACTATGGTGCGTTCGTCCGGACCGGCTAGCCGAGCGGCTCTTCGGTGCGGCTGCGCGGTTCCGACTCGCCCGCGGCGACTCGCGCCAGGACGAAGAGCGCATCGGATAGGCGGTTCAGGTAGCGGAACGCCTCTTCGTTGACGACGGCCTCCGATTCCCGGAGTTCGACCACGCGCCGCTCGGCGCGACGGATCGTGCTCCGCGCGAGGTCGAGGCATGCCGAGACGGGGTTCGCGCCGGGGACGATGAACGCGTGCGCAAGGGGATGGGCCTCGACGAGCTCGTCGATCCGCGACTCGAGCCGCGCGACCATGTCCGGCGAGACCAGCGACACGCCGGGTTCGAGCCTGGCGCGCTCGTCGGGGTTGGTGGCGAGGTCGGCTCCCACGACGAACAGCTCGCGCTGCAGCCCAAGGAGCTCGTCCGAGAGCCAGGGGTCGCTCGAATGTGCCCTCGCGAGGCCGAGCACGGCGACGACCTCGTCGATCGTGCCGCAGGCCTCGGGGACGAGGTCGGCCTTGGAGACCCGGCCGCCGTAGAGGAGACCCGTGGTCCCGTCGTCACCGGTCCGGGTGTAGATGCGCGGCATGCTGGCTAGGATAGCGACGCCGTGGGCCCGAGCCGGCGGTCGCACCTCCGGCCCGGGCACGACAGCGGAGCCCGAACAGGAGTCGCAGGAGATGCCGGAGGCACGAGCGACGCCCCTTCCGCACCTGCATGACGTTGCTCGGTACCCCCTGGACACCCCTGAACGACATGTGCAACATGTGGCAGATGTGGTTATCGTGCGGACCGTGGAACACGCCGCACCGGAGTGAGGAGGCATCATGGCCGGCAGGTTCGGGGCGGTTGTCACCGCCATGGTCACACCCTTCCGCGACGATCACGGGCTCGACCTGGACGCGGCGCGCTCGCTCGCCGCACACCTGTACGAGCGCGGCTCGGATTCGCTGGTCATCGCGGGTTCGACCGGCGAGTCCCCCACGCTCACCCACCGGGAGAAGCTGGACCTGTTCGAGGCGGTGATCGACGTCGCCAAGGGCAAGGGAAAGGTGCTGTGCGGGACGGGCACCTACAACACCGCCGAGACGCTCGAGCTGTCGCGCGAGGCCGAGGGGCTCGGGGCCGACGGGCTCCTGCTCGTGACGCCCTACTACAACAAGCCCCCGCAGCGAGGACTGCTCGAGCACTTCACGCAGGTCGCGAACGCCGTCTCGATCCCGGTGGTCGCCTACAACATCCCGGGACGAACCGGGACCCGCATCGAACACGACACGCTGCTGCGGATCGCCGAGGTCCCGAACATCGTCGGCGTGAAGGACTCGACGGGCGACTTCCAGTGGATCTCGAGGTTGATCTCGGAGGTCTCGCCCGACTTCGAGGTCTACAGCGGCGACGACTGGGCGACGTTCGGCTACATGTGTCTGGGCGCGGTCGGGGTCGTCTCGGTGGCCGGCCACCTCGTGGGCGGGATGATCCGCCAGATGTGTGACCTCATCGAGTCCGGCGACATCCCGGCGGCGCGCAAGATCCACGAGGGGCTGACGCCGCTGTTCAACGCGCTGTTCATCACCTCGAACCCGATCCCGGTCAAGACGGCGCTCGAGATGATCGGGCTCCCCGTCGGCCCGCCGCGACTGCCGCTCGTGCCGGCGACGTCGGAGGAGCGGGAGAGGATCCGCAAGGCCCTGGTGGATGCCGGGCTCCTCTGAACCCGTCCGGCCCGCGCGCGTCGTCTTCCTCGGAGGGGTCGGCGAGGTGGGTCGGAACATGGCCTGCGTCGAGCTCGATGGCCGGATCCTGATCGTCGACGTCGGCCTGTCGTTCCCGCATGCCGAGATGCCCGGCATCGATCTCGTCCTGCCGGACTTCGAGTACGTGCGCGAGCGGTTCGACGACGTCGAGGCCATCGTGCTGACGCACGGGCATCAGGACCACATCGGCGCGCTGCCGTACCTGCTGCGCGAGATCGAGGGGGACCCGCTGCCGGTGTACGGGACGGCGTTCACGCTCGCGCTGCTCGAGGGGCAGCTGGAAGAGCATCAGGTCCGTGACCGCGCCGAGTTCCGGCAGGTCACGCCCGGCGAGGCCGCGATGACCGGACCGTTCTCGATGCGGTTCCTCCGCGTCACGCACTCGATCCCGGACGGGATGGCGGTGGTGATCGACAGCCCGTACGGCTCGATCCTGCATACCGGGGACTTCAAGATCGACCAGACCCCGCTGGACGGGCGTGCCACCGACCTGCACGCGCTGGCCGAGGAGGCGGGAAGGGGCGTGCACCTGCTGCTCAGCGACTCGACCAACGCCGAGGAATCCGGCTATACGGACAGCGAGCGGAGCGTGGGTCCGGTCCTGCAGGACATCATCGCTCGGGCCCCGCAGCTGGTCGTGGTCGCGTGCTTCTCGAGCCACATCCACCGGATCCAGCAGGTGGTGAACGCCGCACGGGCCGACGAGCGAGTGGTCGCGTTCCTCGGTCGCTCGATGCTCCAGAGCGTCGAGGCGGCTCGGCTGCTCGGGATCCTGCACGTACCCGAGGGCGACGTGATCCCGATCGAGGAGGTCGAGCACCGCGACCCGTCCCGCGTGGTCGTCGTCTGCACTGGCTCGCAAGGGGAACCGTTCTCGGCCCTGAGCCTGATGGCCGCGCGCGAGCATAAGTGGGTCAAGCTCAAGGAGGGCGACAGCGTCGTGTTGTCGTCGAGCCTGATCCCGGGCAACGAGCCCGCCATCCACAGGGTGATCGACGGACTGTATCGGACCGGCGCGGACGTGTTCCACCTGCCGGCGTACCCGGTGCACGCGAGCGGCCACGCCGCCGCGGAGGAGCTCCGCCTGATGCTCTCCCTCGTGCGCCCGCGATGGTTCATCCCGATCCACGGCGAGCGACGTCACCTCGCCCACCACGCGAAGATCGCCACCGAGGTCGGCATCGCCGCGGACCACGTCCTGATCTGCGAGGACGGAGACGTGGTCGAGGTGGGGGAGAAGGTGCACGTGATCGAGCGGGCGCCGGCCGGCATGACGCTCGTCGACGGGCTCGGCATCGGCGACGTCGGCGAGGTGGTCCTGCGGGACCGCCGCAAGCTCTCGGCCGACGGGGTGGTGGTCGTCGTGGTCGCGGTCGACGGGCACCACGGGCAGGTGCTCTCCGGCCCGGACATCGTGAACCGCGGGTTCGTGTTCGACGAGACCTCGGGCGACATCCTTGAAGCGGCGCGCGAACGCGTCATGCTTTCCCTGAAGGACAGCGCCGAGGCCGAGGTGATCGACCGCGGGGTGCTCGAGCAGAACATCCGCAGGGTCCTCGGCAAGTACTTCTACGAGGTCACGCAGCGCAAGCCCGTGATCCTGCCCGTGATCGTGGAGGTGTAGTTGGCGAGCACCACGAAGGGCCGCGGCAAGAGGAAGACCAAGCGACCCTCGGTCGGGAGTCACCTCCGTCCCTGGGCCCGCGACGCCCTCGGGATTGGTCTCGTCGTGCTCGCGCTCCTCGCGATCCTCGGGCTGTGGTTCGGTTCGGCGGGGCCGGTCGGGCGGGGGCTGGACTGGCTGCTGCACGCCACGTTCGGGATGGCGGCCGTGGTCTTCCCGATCCTCGCCCTGTTCTGGGGGCTGATCCTGCTCCGGGGGACGGCCGAGCAGGAGCGTCTGCGGATGTTCATCGGGTTCGCGATCGCGGCCGTCGGCGTGCTGGCGCTGATCTCGCTGTGGCAGGGGAACCCGCGGCCGTTCGGCGGCTACGCACGACTGAGCGGCGCGGCCGGCATCGCCGGGGCGTCGGCATCGTGGCCGCTCGGAAAGCTGGTCTCCGGGATCGGCGTCGCGATCGTGTGGGGCGGCGCCGTCCTCCTCGGCCTGCTGATCTTCACGGGAACCCCGCTCTCGGCGATCTGGGACCGGATCGTCGACGCCTTCTCGCGGGGCCGCGGCGACGACCTCGACGAGGACGAGGAAGAGGAGGAGGACGAGGACGAGGAAGAGGAGGAGGTCACCGAACCCCGGATCGTGCACGTGAGCGACGACTTCTCGCTGGTCGAGCTCCCCGAGGACGAGGGGCCGGAGGAGGAGGCCGAGCCGATCGAGGTGCCCGCGCTCGTCCGGCCGACGGGAGGCGGGCCGTATGAGCTCCCGCCGCTCGAGCTGCTCCGAACCTCCCCGCCGTCGGCGTCCAGCGAACGCGACGAGGATCACCAGAAGGCCGCGCTCGAACGCACCTTCCACACGTTCGGCGTGCCCGCCCACGTCGTGGCCGCGCACCGGGGGCCGACCGTCACCCTGTACGAGGTCGAGATCGAGGCCGGCACGAAGGTGAACAAGGTGCTCTCGCTGGCCGACGACATCGCGTACGCGCTCGCGACCCCGGACGTGCGGATCATCGCGCCGATCCCCGGCCGCTCCGCGATCGGGGTCGAGGTGCCGAACAAGGTCCGCGACTTCGTGATGCTGGGCGACATCCTGCGCTCGAAGACCGCGCTCGACGACGAGCACCCGCTGGCGGTCGCGCTCGGCAAGGACGTCCACGGACGGGCGCAGCTCGTCAACCTCGCGGACATGCCCCACGTGCTGATCGCCGGGGCGACCGGCGCCGGCAAGTCGAGCCTCATCAACTCGTTCATCACCTCGATCCTGATGCGCGCCGATCCCGACGAGGTCAAGCTCGTGCTCGTCGACCCCAAGCGCGTCGAGCTCGTGCACTTCGCGGACCTGCCGCACCTGCTCGTGCCGGTGATCGTGCATCCCAAGCGCGCGGCCGAGGCGCTCGCCTGGGTCGTACGCGAGATGGAGCAGCGGTACGAGCTGCTCGCGATGGTGGGGGTCCGAGACATCGACGGGTACCGCGCGGGGATGGAGGAGGAGACGCTGCGGATCCCGCCCGGGCAGGAGGACCGCGTCGTCGACTTCCCCTACCTGCTGGTCGTGATCGACGAGCTCGCAGACCTGATGATGGTGGCGCCGCGGGACGTCGAGGATGCGATCTGCCGGATCGCCCAGATGGCGCGCGCCGTGGGGATCCACCTCGTCGTCGCCACGCAACGCCCCAGCGTCGACGTCGTGACGGGCCTGATCAAGGCGAACATCCCGAGCCGCATCGCGCTCATGACCTCGAGCCAGGCCGACTCGCGCGTGATCTTGGACATGAACGGCGCCGAGAAACTGGTCGGGCACGGCGACCTGCTGTTCGCGCCGTCATCGGCTTCCAAGCCGACGCGGCTGCAGGCGGCATGGGTCACGGAGAAGGAGATCCAGGCGGTCGGGGACTGGGTCCGCGACCAGCGGTCGGCCGAGTACGCGATGAGCGTCGAGGGCCTGGGGAAGCCGCCGACGGAAGGCGAGGAGCCCGGCGGGCTCGGGGGTGACGACGAGCTGCTCGAGCAGGCGGCCGAGCTCGTGATCCGCTCCCAGCTCGGATCCACGAGCATGCTGCAGCGCAAGCTGAAGGTCGGGTTCGCGCGCGCCGGGAGGCTGATGGACCTGATGGAGGACCGCGGGATCGTCGGTCCGTCGCTCGGGTCGAAGGCGCGCGACGTGCTCGTGACGCCCGAAGAGTGGGAGGAGTCCCGCGCCGCGCCGACGGGCTAGCTCACGTCTTCCGAGTGGTTCACGCAGTGTCGACCTCAGGTGCCCGTCTCCGCGGTCGTTCCGTTAGGATGCCCGCGATCCGGCCGGGAGGTTCCTTGCAGCGAACGACCGTCAGCGTGGGCCCCGCGCTCCGAAAGGTGCGCGAGGCGCGCGGCGTGACGCTGGAAGAGGCGGCGCGAGACACGCGCGTTCGGCTCGAATTCCTCGAGGCGATCGAGGCCGAGGACTTCCATCTGCTCCTGGGTGACGTCCACCTGCGCGGGTGCCTGCGGACCTACGCCACGTACCTCAGGCTGTCCCCGGACAAGGTCGTCGCGATGTACGAGGCCGAACTGGGCCTTGCCGACGAGGTGGTCGTCGTGCCCCCGCCGGGACGATCCGAACCCGTGCTGGGCGCGCGACGCCGGCGCGACGACCATCGCCTGTGGATCCTCGTCGCCGCGACCCTGCTGGTGCTCGCGGGGGCCTTCGGCGTGCTCTCGGCCAGGCGGCCCGCGCCCCCGCCCGCCAACCTGTCGGGGGCGACCGGCGGCATGGTCGGTGGCGCCGAACTCGAGCGCCCGATCAGCGTCGCCGTCGAGGCGAAGCATGCGGTCGAGGTCACGATCGTGGCCGATGGCGGCGACCCGGACACCTTCCAGCTGCGCGCGGGTGAGGGGCGCTCGTTCGACGGGGACAACTCGATCACGATCCGCCTGTCCGAGGGCAACACGGCGCACGTCATCGTGAGCGGCGTGGACTACGGGTTCCCCGGCAAGAACGGCGAGCCGTGGGAGGACACCTACAGCTACGACGAGCCCTCGACGCCGGGAAGCTGATCCCGCCCGTGAGGGCCGAGATCGTCGCGGTGGGGACCGAGTTGCTCATCGGGCAGATCGACAACACGAACGCGCGCTGGATGTCGGAGCGTCTCGCCGGGTTGGGCATCGACGTGCTGCACCATCAGGTGGTCGGCGACAACGAGCCGCGGATCGTCGAGGCGATCGGGCTCGCGGCCTCGCGGGCCGACGTGGTGATCGTGACCGGCGGGCTGGGCCCGACGCAGGACGACGTGACCCGGCCGGCGCTCGCCCAGGCAGCGGGTGCTCGGCTGGTGCGGAACGCCGACATCGAGGAGGCGATCCGCGACCGGTTCCGCGTCCGCGGCCGCGACATGCCCGCATCCAACCTCGCGCAGGCCGACGTCCCCGAGGGGGGCCGCTCCATCACGCCCGAGCGGGGGACCGCACCCGGGCTCGTCGTCTCGATCGGGGGCGCGACCGTGTACGCGATCCCAGGCGTCCCCTCGGAGATGCGGGAGATGATGGAGGGCACGATCCTGCCCGAGCTCTCCGTGCTCGCCGGGCCCGCGTCGCTCGTCTCGCGGACGCTCCGCGTCTACGGGCTTGCCGAATCGCGGATCTCCGAGCTCCTGGACGAGCTGTTCCACGCGTCCTCGAACCCGACGGTCGCCTACCTCGCCGGTGGGGGAGAGGTGCGCGTCCGCCTGACCGCCAAGGGTTCGCCCGCGGAGGCGAACGCCCTGCTCGACCCGCTCGAGGGGGGAGTGCGCGAGCGGCTGGGCGACCACGTCTACGGCTCGGGGGACGAGCCGCTCGAGGTCGTGACCGGGCGGCTGCTCGCCGAGCGAGGTCTGACGATCGCGTGCGCCGAGTCGCTCACAGGCGGCGGCCTCGGCGAACGGATCACCGCGGTGCCCGGTGCCTCCGCGTACTTCCTAGGCTCGGCCGTCACGTATTCGATCGAGGCCAAGCGCTCGCTCCTCGATGTGTCCCGGGCGACGCTCGACGGCCCGGGGCCCGTGAGCCGGGAGTGCGCGGCCGAGATGGCCTCGGGGGCTCGTCGCGTGTTCGGGGCCGATCTCGCGGTGGCGCTCACGGGCGCGGCCGGTCCCGAGCGCCACGGCGGCGCGGACCCCGGCCAGGTCTGGATCGGGTTCGACGCGGAAGGGACAACGCACCAGCAGGGGTTCCGGTGGCCGAACGATCGTGCGCTCGTCCGCCGGTTCTCCGAGCTGGCGGCGCTCGACCTGGTCCGCCGGTACCTGCTCGGTCTGCGGCTGCCCGACTGATGGAGACGGACTGATGGCGCGGGACCGGGCGTCCCGCCCCGAGGCCAAACCGCTCCGGCTGTTCGCCGCAGTCGAGATCCCGGAGGAGATCCGCGGGGCCCTCGCGGATGCGGTGACGCAGGTCCGGGAGCGGTTCCCGAAGGCGCGATGGGTGCCGATCCAGAACCAGCACGTGACCGTGAAGTTCCTCGGCTCGACCTACCCGCGACTGGTCGAGTGGGTGACCGGATCGATCTCGACCGTTGCCGGCCAACACGCGCCGTTCCCGACACGG
>DASUMC010000097.1:0-5392 GCA_036277855.1 Actinomycetota bacterium | reverse complement strand
CGAACGCCGCGTGCGCTCGTCCACGGGCATCGCGATCGCCTGTTCGAGCGCGTCGGCCATCTCGTCCACGTCGAACGGGTTCACGGGCAGCGCGTACCGGCCGAGCCGTCCGTACGCCCCCGCGTTGCGGGAGAGCACCAGGACTCCGCGTCGGCGGTTCAGCAACGGTCCCTCCATCGCGACCAGGTTCATCCCGTCGATCACGGGGTTCACGAACAGCACGTCGTACAGGCCGTACGCGGCGATCGCGCCGATGTAGTCGTCCTTCAGGCGGAGCTCGATCGGCAGCCAGCCGTCGCGACCAAGGGCGTCGTTCACTCGGCGGGCCTCCGCCAGGCAGGCCTCGGTGTACTCGCGGTACTCGGGCAACTCCATCCGCGAGGGCGAGAGCAGCGCGAGGAACCGGACCCGTCCGATCCACGACGGGTTCCGGCGTAGGAAGAGTTCGTACGCCTGGAACCCGCGAACCACGTTCTTGGTGAGCTCGAGCCGGTCGACGCGAAGGATGAGCCGGTTGTTGTCGCGCCACTTGTTGAGCGCGGTGCGGAGGCTGCGCACCCGCGGCGTCGCCGCCTCCTCGCGCATCGCGCGGCCGTCCACGGAGATCGGATGGATCCGGACCGTGACCTCGCGACCCTCGGTCACGACGCGCGAGCGGGCGAGGTCGACCCGGGCCCCGGGGAACTGACGCGCCGAGAGCAGGAAGTTCTCGGCCCACGCGGGCGAGTGGAACCCGAGGACGTCCGCGCCCATCAGGCCCCCGAGGACCTGATCGTGGATCCGCGCCGGGAGCATGCGAAAGTACGTGGGACCGGCGATCGAGGTGTGCGAGAAGTGCGCGATGAGCGCGTCGGGCACCAGCTCGCGGAGCATCCTCGGAACGAGCGAGAGGTGGTAGTCCTGGATCAGGTACGCGGTGTCGCCGCCGCGCGCCTCCCCCTCCTCGGCCAGGGCGGCCGCGAACCTGCGATTGACGTCAACGTAGGCATCCCACGCCTCCTCGACGTCCGGTCCGAACGACGGCGACGTCACCGTGTCCCACAGGTAGTGGTACGCGAACCACAGCATCCCGTTCGAGATGCGGTTGTAGTAGCCGTCGTAGAGGTCGGGCGGGATGTCGAGGTACCGGAGGCGGTACCGGACGTCGCCCTCCGAGTGATCGATCCTGCCGCCCTTGGACGCCGCGACCATCTCGCGATCGCCCTCGGACATCGCGGCGGCCACCCATACGCCCTCCGCCTCGATCAACGCGCTCGACAGGGCCGTGACCAGCCCGCCGGAGCCGCGACGAGCCTGGAGCTCGCCGCCCTTGATGCGTTCGAACGTCAAGGGGCCTCGATTGGAGGCGACGACGAGCGGTGGGCTCATGCCGTGATCCGCGAGATCAGCCTCAGCGTGTCCTCGATCTCGCGGAGGCACAGGAAGCGCGCTCGGACGAGCTCGCGTCCCGCCTCGCCCATCGCCTTTCCACGCTCGGGGTCTCGCAGGAGCTCGATGATGCGCGCCGCGCATTCGCCGATGCCGTTCACGAGGAAGCCGGTCACCCCATCCTCGATCTGCAGGCGGATGCCCCCCACGTCCCCGCCCACCACGGGCTTCCATTTCCACATCCCCTCGGCGACGACGAGCCCGAACCCCTCGCGGAGCGACTTCTGGACGATCACGTTGGACGCGCGCTGGAAGGCGTTCACCGCGCTGTCCCCGACGCCGCTCAGGTTCGTGAGCAGATGGATGTCGGGCTCCCCGGCGGCGTGCTCGGTCGTGAGGTCCAGGTACCGGATGCCCTCCGGATCGTCGTGCGCGAGCGACCCGACCAACGCCAGCTGAGCGTCCGGTACCTCGCGACGGATCAGGCGAAACGCGTCGATGACGCCGAGTGGATCCTTCCAGGGGTCGAAGCGTGAGACCTGGGTGACGAGGGGGCGTTCGGGATCCACGCCGAAGGGGGTCAGGACTCCCTGCCAGGTGGACTCCATCATCGGCGCGTTCTTCGGGCTGAGCGGGTCGATCGAGGGCGGGATGAACGCCCGGACCGGCCCCTGCACCCCTGGCTGGACGTACTCCTCGGCCGTGAAGATGGCAGCGTCGTACCGGTTCACGATCGGTTCGAAGAAGTCCCAGACCGGACGGTACGGGGCCGAGAGGTCGATGTGGCAGCGCCAGATCCACTTGCCCTTGCGACGCGAGCTCTCGTCGAGGACCTGCAGGAGCGCGGCCGGCTGCGGATCGTGGATCACCACGACGTCGAAGTCGTCGGGGAGCTCGGCCGCGTTCGCGTGCATCCGCTCCCAGTAGGTCTCGCGCATATCGTCTTCGAGGTGCGTCTCGGCGCCCTGCAGCGCGTTGTGCACGGCCTTCGTGACGTTGAAGAACCGGTCGGAACCCTCGATCACGACCCACGTCGTCTCGACGCCGAGGTCGTTCATCAGCGGGACCTGCGTCTGGAGCAGCTCGGAGACGCCGCCGCCGTAGGCGGTGCTGCTGACGTTCAGGACCCTGAGCCCGTGGAGCTGCCGTGCCGCCTCCTGGAGGCGATCGAGGGCCTCTTGCCCTGCCGCCTCGGCGTACTCCGACACGTGCTTGGGCTGGACCGGGACGATCGGGAGCATGCTTCGAGTCTACGTTGGGCGAGAGGGGGTGACCGACGGCTCAGGCACCCAGCTGCGCGAGCTCCCGCTGCCGGCGATCCGAGCGCTCGACGGCCGACATCGCCTGGGCGCGCTCGGCGATGCCGACGAGGTCGACCGGGGAGAACGGTTTCGTCAGGTACTCGCTGCACCCTGCGCGCCACCCTGCCCGGCGGTCCTCGAGCTGCGTCTTGGCCGTGAGCAAGATGACCGGGAGGTCGCGGGTCTGTTCGTCGTTCGCAAGGGTTCCCAGGACCGAGATGCCGTCCAACTTGGGGAGCATGACGTCGAGCACGACCACGTCGGGCTGCTCATGCAGGGCCAGCTCGAGGCCGGTCTCGCCATTGGCCGCCTCGATGACCTCGTGCCCGGCGAGCTCGAGGTTCACCCGGCAGAGCATGAGGACGTCTGGCTCGTCGTCGATCACCAGTACCCGCACGTCGTCTCCATCCGCGGATCGCTTGCTTCACGGAGTATCGGCCGAGACGGGGGGCTCTCCATATGGCCCAACCGGACCATCTCTGGGCACCCCGACCGGGTCTCGGCGTGCCTGCCAGGCACGGGAAGGCTCGTTGACACCCTCTGGGGCCCCTTCCTACATTGGCCACAGGATGAGGCCCACAGGGACGAGCAGGTAGGAGCAGGGATTAGGGCGATGAGCGGCGGATGAGCGGAACATGCTGAAGATCTCGCAGAAGCTCGAGTACGCGATGCGGGCGATGATCGAGCTTTCGATGCGCAGGGAGAGCGGGGCCCTCGTGCCCGCGCGGGAGATCGCGCAGGCGCAGCAGATCCCGGTTCGGTTCCTCGAACAACAGCTCGGTGCGCTCCACAAGGCGGGCCTGGTCGAGAGCTTCCGGGGGGCCGGCGGCGGGTGTCGGCTGGCCAAGGATCCCTCGGAGATCACCGTGGCCCAGATCGCGGACGCGATCGAGGGGCAGCTGTATCCGATGTTCTGCCTGGAGCCGACCGATCACACGTGCTTCGCGGACTCGCGGTGCGGGCTTCAGGGGTTCTGGGGCGAGGTCGCCAGGGCCATCGACGGCGTCTTCCGACGCACGACCGTCGCCGATCTGGCCGAACGCCACCAGCGCACGGCCGGCCCGACGGTCTTCACGTCGGAGCAGCTCCTCTCGGGGTTGAACGAGACGGTGCCTGCCGAGGAGGCTCCGCAGGCGCCGCTGCCTGCCTGATCGGAGCCGGGAGGCCCGGCTCCCCGGGGTGGGAGCCTAGGCGTCGCTCTTGCCCAGGATCCGCATCACCTTCGTCCCGCACTTGGGACAGATGCCCTGAGCAGCCTTCCGGCCGTTCTTGAGCTCGACCACCGTGCCCTCGAACTGGACCTTCTCGCGGTCCTTCACGCAGTACCCCTCGTACATGGCCACATGGGCCTCCTTCCCCCCGCGGGGTTCGAGGCCGCCTCCATGGCGGCCTCCAGGCACGATGCTGGGGCCTGCCAGGCACGGATGCAAGCACATCGAGACCCATTCCCGGATGCCCCCGGAGGCTCCGGGCCGTACGATGCGTGACTGTCGCGCCGAGCGAGGGGGGAAGCACCCATGTCGGAGGCCGATCACAACATCGCAGCGCTGCTCTCGGAGGAACGGGTGTTCGAGCCTCCGGAGGGGTTCGTGGCCCGGGCGGTGGTCCAGGACCGGTCGATCTACGAGCGTGCCGACGCCGACCACGAGGCGTTCTGGGCGGAGCAGGCAGACCGGCTGGGCTGGGTCAGGCGCTGGGACACCGTGATGACCTGGGATCCCCCCTGGGTCAAGTGGTTCGAGGGGGGCCAGCTGAACGCCGCCTACAACTGCCTCGACCGACACGTCGAGGCCGGCGGCGGCGACAAGGTCGCCTACTACTGGGAGGGCGAGCCGGGCGAGGAGCGGGCCATCACCTACCGGGACCTCCTCGACGACGTCTGCCGGTTCGCGAACGCCCTCAAGGGGCTGGGCATCCGCAGGGGCGATCGGGTGGCGATCTACCTGGGCATGGTCCCGGAGCTCGCGGTCGCGATGCTTGCCTGCGCCCGGATCGGCGCCCCGCACTCGGTGGTGTTCGGAGGGTTCTCGTCGGAGGCGCTCCGCGACCGCATCATCGATGCGGAGGCCAGCGTCCTGATCACCGCGGATGGCGGCTATCGCCGCGGAGCCGTGGTCCCGCTCAAGGCGAACGCCGACGAGGCCCTCAGGGAGTGTCCGACGATCGAGCACGTCGTCACGGTCCGTCGGACCGGCGGAGAGCACGCGTTCACCGAGGGACGGGACCACTGGTACCACGACCTGGTGGAGGGGCAGTCGACGGAGTGCAAGCCCGAGCCGATGGATGCGGAGGACCCGCTGTACCTGCTCTACACGAGCGGCACCACCGGGAAACCCAAGGGTATCGTGCACACGACCGGCGGGTACCTCACGCAGGTGGCGGCGACGCACCGCATGATCTTCGACATCCACGAGGACGACGTGTACTGGTGCGCTGCGGACATCGGGTGGGTCACGGGGCACTCGTACATCGTGTACGGCCCGCTCGCGAACCACACCACGAGCGTGATCTACGAGGGCGCGCCGGACTGGCCGGACAAGGATCGCCTCTGGCAGGTCGTCGAGAAGTACCGCGCGACGATCCTGTACACCGCGCCGACCGCGATCCGGGCGTTCATGCGGTGGGGACCCGAGTACCCCGAGAAGCACGACCTGTCCTCGTTGCGCCTCCTCGGGTCGGTCGGTGAACCGATCAACCCGGAGGCGTGGGTCTGGTACTGGACG
>DASUMC010000096.1:0-4329 GCA_036277855.1 Actinomycetota bacterium | reverse complement strand
CTCCTCTACATCGCCGACCCGACGCTCGGCCTCGTGACCGTGATGGACACGGCGTCGCTCGAGATCCGGACCTACACGATCGATATCGCGGTCTCCGGCGTCCGGCGAACCTCGGCCGTCGTGAGCGGCGATGGCTCGTCGCTGTTCGTCGCGACCGCGGGCGAGCACCCCGGGATCACCCGGGTCGACACGGACGCCTTCGATGTGGTGCGAAGGTGGGTCACCGACGACGTGTCGGGGCTCGGGCTCTCGGCTGACGGGGAGCGCCTGTACGTCGCGTCCGACGATCGCGTCGAGGTCATGGACGCGACGACCGGTTCCGATCTCGCGGGGGTGGCGGTTGCGAGCCCCGCCCCGATCGAACGCGTGAGCGTGGCCCTGGCCTCGTAGGCGAGGGGCGATGCGCCCACCCGGGTCGGGCGGGGCGCGGGTCGGGCAAGATAGGTGGATGCGTCTGCCCGTAATGCCGCCCGTCGCCCCCATGCTCGCGAAATCGGTCAAGGAGATCCCAGCCGGCCCGTTCAGCTACGAGCCCAAGTGGGACGGGTTCCGCTCGATCGTCTTCCGCGACCACGACGAGGTGGAGATCGGCAGCAGGAACGAGCGGCCCATGACCCGCTACTTCCCCGAGGTCGTGGAGGCGATCAGGGCGAACCTGCCGGAGCGTGCCGTCGTCGACGGCGAGATCGTGGTCCCCGACCCCGAGCTGGGCCGGCTCGAGTTCGAGACGCTCCAGCAGCGGATCCATCCCGCCGACAGCCGCGTCCGGATGCTGGCCGAGGCCACCCCGGCCCATCTCGTCGCCTTCGATCTGCTCGCGCTGGGCGACGCCGACCTCACGGCTCGACCGTTCGCCGAGCGGCGGACCGCGCTCGAGGCGGCGCTCATGGACGCCACGTCGCCGATCCACCTCACGCCGGCCACGACCGACGTGGCAGTCGCGCGGCGGTGGTTCTCCGAGTTCGAGGGCGCCGGGCTCGACGGGGTGGTCGCGAAGCCGCTCGAGGGGACCTACCAGCAGGACCGGCGTGTGATGTTCAAGATCAAGCACGAGCGCACCGCCGACTGCGTCGTGGCCGGGTATCGGCTCCACAAGAGCGGCCCGGATGCCGTCGGGTCGCTCCTGCTCGGGCTGTACGACGACGCTGGGGTGCTCGCCAACGTCGGGGTGATCGGGGCGTTCCCGATGGATCGCCGTCGGAAGCTCCTCGAGGAGCTGCAGCCGTGGGTCACGACGTTCGACGGCCACCCCTGGGACTGGGAGCAAGAGATGGCCGAGGCCCGGACGCCGCGGAGCGCCGAGGGCAGCCGCTGGAACCCGAAGAAGGACCTCTCGTTCGTCCCGCTCCGACCCGAGCGGGTCGTCGAGGTCCGGTACGACCACATGGAGGGGAATCGGTTCCGGCACACGGGCCAGTTCGTCCGGTGGCGCCCCGACCGCGATCCACGCTCGTGCACGTTCGAGCAGCTGGAGGAGCCGGTGAGCTTCGACCTCGCCGAGATCCTCGGCGCCGACCGTTCGGGATAGCGAGCTCAGCCGGCCCGCGCGGCCCTGCGCTTCGCCTCGGCGCGACGCTCGGCCTCGAGGCGTTCGAGGTCGACGTCGCTCGTGTCCAGGTACGTCATGGTCGCCGCGATCGCGCGGTGGCCCGCGGTCTTGTCGATCAGCTCGTGCATCTGCTGCGCGATCCGCCGGTAGGTCGGGTGACCCTGGGGCGACGACCGGAGCTCGATCAGGTGCATCGCCTCCCGGGCGCTCATCTGCAGCACGAACCGGATCCGGTACGCCATCGAGACCGCGTACTGCGCGACGTCGGGACCCGCCTGGTCCGCGACCGTGGCCCAGGTCGCGGCCGAGTCCTCCATCACGCGGTTCCACTCGTCGGTCATGCCTGCGTCGGCGATCACCTCTGGAGTATCGAACCCGTGCTGGGGCGACAGCCGTTGCCATTCGAGCGTGAGCAGACGATGGCGCTGGAGGTCTCGGAACGCGCCGTAGTCGCACAGCACGTCGAACCGGTAGCCGGTGCGCTCGAATGCGCGGCCGGGCTTGTGCCGCCGGTTGCCGCGCTCGCCGACGTAGGCGCGCAGCACCCAGTCTCGTTCGTCGGCGCTCATCGAGTGCGCGAGCGACTGCAACCGGTCGTCGGGCAGGTCGGACGAGGCGTACATGGCGGCGGCGATCACCTTCTCCTCGCCGAGCGGGTCGTAGTCGGTGAGCGTCACGGCCTCGCGGTGGCCCGGCTCGACGCCCTCGGTGAACTTCGCGGTGACCTCGAGCGCGGCCTCGCGCGTCTCGGTCAGGTAGCGGGACCAGGCCAGGCCGCGGTCGGGGAGGTCGACGCGCTTGAGGAACGCGGGGATCACCTTTCGAAGCTCGACCAGCATCAGGTCGGCGTACTCGCGTACCTCGGCGAGGGGGTGGGCGTGCATCCGGATCAGCATCTGCTCGAAGGCCTGACCGGTCGCGAACACCCCGAGGTTCGAACGCGTCCCGGCCGGCAGCAGCACCCGGAGGGTGTCGCAGGTCTTCGCCGTGATCGTCGAGCGGTACAGGAAGGCCGAATCGTCCGGGTCCTTGGGGAAGCGCTCGGCGAACAGGTCGAACAGCGGCTGGAACATCCGCCCGTACGCCTCGAACGTCCGCGTCGCGTACGCCCGGTAGGCCTCGCCGGCGGGGCCGCCCTCGATCTCGGGCGGCGTCGTCAGCCGCCAGCGGCCGCCGGGTCGGTCGTCGTAACGCATGTAGCGCGTCGACTGCTCGAGGTAGGCCGCGAGGCGCCCCCATTCGATCGCCTTCGCGAGCAGCTGCGATGCCTGCTCGCACGCGAGGTGCACCCCCCCGAGCTGCGCGACGGAGTCGTCGCCGAACTCGAAGAACACGCGGTCGAACAGCTGCTCGGCCTTCCCGACCTTGACGCCCGCGAGCCCGGCGACGGCGCCGGCCTCCAGCGGCTCGGCGAACTCGTCGAGGAACAGGCGGCGGAGCGACTTCGGCGTCCGCGAGTACCGCGCGAACAGCGCGCCCTTGACCACCTCGGGCAGGTTGGTGAGCGCGAAGACCGGGCCGTCGAGGTTCGTGAAGTGCGGGGCGAGCCGGGCGCGCTCCTCCTCGGTGAAGTCCTCCTGGACGAACCAGGTGGCCACGCTTAGCCGCCGGTCCCGCCGGTCCCGCCGGTCCCCCCGGTCGGACCGGTCGGACCCTCCTCCCCTGGGAACAGGGTCACGGTCGTCCCGGGGTCGACCTGGGTTCCGGGGGCGGGGTTCTGGGCGGCCACCTTGCTGCCGAGCGGGCACGCGGGGTTGATCGGCGCGGTGTCGTCGGAGATGACCGAGCCCAGCCCCGCCTTATCGAGCTCGTTTTGGGCCGAGCCGAAGCTCTGGCACCGCACCTCGGGCACGGCGACCTGCTCGGCCCCGGTCGAGACGAAGATCGTCACCGTCGATCCCGGCTCGACCTCTTGCCCCGAGGCGGGGTCCGTCCGCGTGACGGCGCCCTCCGGCACGGTGTCGCTCGGCTCCTCCGTCGGGCCGGCGGGCTCGAGGCCCAGGTCCAGGAGCGCCGCCTGCGCGTCCTCCACCGTCGAACCCTCGAGGTCGGGGATCGCCACCTGATCCGGCGCCGCGACGATCGTCAGGTCGACCTTCGTCCCCCGGTCGACCTCGTCGCCGGCCGCGGGATCCTGCTCCAGGACCGTGCCGGGCTCCTCCGTGTCGTCGGCGGCCTGGACGGGGGTGATGGTGCCGACCTCGAGTCCGGCATCCTCGAGCTCGCCGATCGCCTGGGTCCGCTTGTCCCCGACCACGTCGGGGACGGTGACCAGCACCCCCGTCTGCTGATCGTCGTTGTTCAGGACGTTGACGGCCAGGAACCACAGGAGGGCCCCCAGGAGCGCGATCAGCACGAGCGTGACCACGATCGGCACCCAGTTCGTGCGGCGATCGGGCTCGGTGGGGGCAAGCACCTCGGTCGGGTGCGCTGGTGGGCGGTCCAGGACCTGGGTCGCTCCGGCGGCCAGGAGCGGCGTCGCCTGGACGGGGAGCCCGCGCTTCGCGCGTTCGAGGTCGGAGCGCATCTCCTCGGCCGACTGGTAGCGGTTCGCCGGGTTCTTGGCGAGCGCTCGCAGGATCACGGCGTCGAGGTCGGCCGTGACGTCTGGGTTGAGCCGTGACGGCGGCGTCGGCTGTTCCAACACCTGTTTGGAGGCGACCGCGACCGGGGAGTCGCCGAGGAACGGCGGCCGGCCCGTGACCATCTCGTAGAGCACGCATCCGAGCGAGTAGATGTCCGAACGCCCATCGACGGGCTGTCCCTGCGCCTGCTCCGGC
>DASUMC010000095.1:0-8468 GCA_036277855.1 Actinomycetota bacterium | reverse complement strand
CGGAGCTCCTCCTCGGTCCGGGCGAGCCTCGTCGAACCCCAGGACAGGACCTCGCCGACCATGATGCATGCGGGAATCGTGACGGCGACCGAGCTCACGCCCGCCTCGACGTCACCGGGGAGGAACACGAAGGGCACGAGGTAGGCGACGATCGCGAGCGGTGCGACCGCGACCGAGGTCCACGGGCCGTGCGCGAGCCCGATCCAGACGAACGCGACGACGAAGAAGACCCCGTAGGTGTGTTGGCGCCCGCCGTAGAGGTTGCCGAAGGCGATCAGGGCAAAGGCCGGAGGCACCAGGATCAGGCTCGTGACCCTCGGCCAGGCGTCCCACGGCGCGAACATCGCGAAGCACCCGACGGCGGCCCCACTCGCCGCCACCGCCACCGTTCCGGCGATGCTCGCGTCCGCGGGCGAGAGCGGCAGCGCGATCAGCATGAGCCCGGACGACGCGAGGAACAGCACGCCGGCGAGCCGGCCCATCAGGAGCCGGCGGCGGCCCTCCGGGGTCGAGGCGAGTTCGGGAGCCGGCCCGAGATGGCGGGCGGGCGCGTCGTGCGAGGTTCGGACGTGTCCACGCTCGACCTGAGCACCCACGCCGAGTGTTCGCAGCACCCCGCGGTCCGGATCGAACTTCTCATGCCCGAGCACGCGGCGGCGGGCCGAGGGGGTCGAGGGAGTGGAGCGCGGGCCGAGCGGCGAGGGTCGCCCGGCCCGCGCGGAGCGGCCGCCGGCCGTGAGCCGCCGGCCGGACCGTGTCGGTGGGATCGGCCAGTCTGCGAATCCTCCGGTCGGTGTTCGGGGAGCACAACCCCGCGACGATGAGGAAACGTTCACCGACGTGGCGTACCGTGGGGGACCGCACATCGACCGAGGAGTTTCGCGAGCCCGATGACCGCGGATGTTCGGATCCTCTTCGAGGGCTACCTGAGCCGGCCCGACGCCGAGGATCGCACGGCGTCCACGGTCGGCCTCGCCCGGGACGACGGTGTGTTGGTCGTGGTGGACCCCGGGATGGTCCCCGGGCAGGACGCGATTCTTCGTCCGCTCGCCGAAATGGAGATCGCACCCGACCAGATCACCGACGTCGTGCTTTCACACCACCACCCCGATCACACCCTGAACGCGGCGCTGTTCCCCAAGGCGAGGGTCCACGACCACTGGGCGTGGTACCGCGACGATCTGTGGGTCGACCGAGCCGCCGAGGGGTTCGAGCTGTCGCCCTCGATCCGGCTGGTCGAGACGCCGGGTCACTCGCCACAGGACATCTCGACCGTCGTGGACACCGGCGTCGGCCTCGTCGTGTTCACCCATCTGTGGTGGAGCTCGGAGCAGCCGACCGAGGATCCGTACGCGCCCGACCCCGACCTCCTCCACGAGAACCGGGCACGCGTGCTGGCGCTCCCCGGGCTGCGCACGATCGTTCCGGGGCACGGGGCGCCGTTCGAGCCGGGCCCGGAGACGCCCCGCTAGCGGCGCTCAGGCGCGGCCGAGCGCCGCCGCGATCGCGGCGATGTTTTCGGGCGTCGTCCCGCAGCACCCGCCGATCAGCGAGGCGCCGGCCTCCCTCCACGCGAGCGGCCGCAGCGGGGGCCGCGCGTCCTGTCGGGGTGGGTCGGTCCATGCCTTGCGCATCGGGTCCCAGAACGAGCCTCGGTTCGGGTAGCACACGACCGGCTTGTCGGTCGTGTCCGAGATCGACTCGATCAGCCGCTCCACGTGGAGGGGGGACGTGCAGTTCACGCCGACCGCCACCACGCCCGGCGCCGCCGCGACGACCTCGACGGCCTTCTCGATGTGGGTGCCGTCGCAGACGTGCCCGCCGTCACGGCAGCTGAAGCTCACCCACGCGGGGATCTCGGGCACCCGCTCGAGCGCGCGAGCCAGGGCGCCGGCTTCGACGAACGAGGGGATCGTCTCGACCGCGAACACGTCGGGCTCGGCCTCGGCGAGCGCCTCGATCCGCGGCACATGGAACTCGACGAGCTCGTCCTCGTTCCGGTCGTAGTCGCCCGTATACTCGGCGCCGTTGCCGAGCATCGCGCCGTACGGTCCGACCGACGCGGCGACGACCCGGTCGCCGCCGGCGGCCTCGCGGGCGAGCTCGACGCTCCGCCGCATCAGCTTGGCGGCCTCATCGCGTTCGATCCCGCGGGCGGCGAGCCCCTCGAACGTCGCCTGATAGCTCGCCGAGATCGCGACGTCCGCCCCGGCCTCGAAGTATGTCTCGTGGACGCGTCGGATCGCGTCGGGGTCCTCGACGAGGACCTTGGCGGACCAGAGCGGGTCCCTCAGGTCGGCACCGCGACGCTCGAGCTCGGTGGCGAGCCCGCCGTCGAGCACCACGGACCCATGTATCTCCCGGATACGCGCGAGAGGGTCGGCGATCACGGGAGACGTGCGAGGCGGTCGGCGGTCATGCGCCCAGCCTACGCGGTTGACCCCGGACGGCTCACGACGGGAGGATGCACCGGTTGCCGAGGAGGAGGTGCGGGCGTGCTCGCGACGAGCATCTACATGGTCGTGTTCCGGGTGATCCACGTGATGCTGGCGATCGCGTGGGGTGGGGGGCTGTTCCTGCTGGTGGTCTTTCTGCAACCGACGGCCAAGGCGATCGGCCCCGCGGCCGGTCCGTTCATGCGCGAGCTGTTGGCCGTGCGTCACCTCAGCGACTGGCTCCTTCGCATCGCCGGGGGGGCGATCGTCGCGGGCGGATTCCTCTATTGGCACGACATGCAGGCGTTCGGGGGTCTCGGCGACTTCCTCGGCAGCGCGTTCGGACTCTGGCTCACGATCGGAGCGGTTGCGGCGATCGTCGCGGTCGCGATCGGCGGGGCACTGACCAGGCCGGCGATGGAGCGCTCGCTCGCGGTCGGCGCGCAGATCGCGCAGGCCGGCGGCCAGCCGCCTCCGGAGCTGGTGCAGGAGCTCGCCGCGCTCCAGGCCAAGGGGCGGAGCCTCGCCATCCTCAACCTGGCGCTGGTGTCGCTGGCGGCGTTCGCGATGTCGACCGCTCGCTACTGGTAGCAGCCGCTTCCTCGTAGGCTCGTCCTCGTGGCGACCGTCTACGACCTCACCCTCGATCAGCTCACCGAACGCCTCGGCGACTGGGGCGAGCCGCCGTTCCGGGCCAAGCAGGTCCATCGGCACCTCTGGCGGCGCTCGGCCACGTACGACCGGATGCCCGACGTCCCCAAGCGCCTGCGCGAACGCCTGGAGGCCGAGCTCCCGATCGGGGTCGAGGTGCTCGAGGAGCGCGAGGCGGACCGAGGTGCGACCCGGAAGGCGTTGCTGCGGATCGGTGGGCGCCACGTGATCGAGACCGTGCTGATGGGGTACCGCGACCGCGTGACGGTGTGCGTCTCGACGCAGACCGGGTGCGCGATGGGCTGCGGCTTCTGCGCGACGGGGCAGATGGGGCTCCGCAACCACCTCACCGCCGGGGAGATCGCGGCGCAGGCGGTCTGGGCGAGTCGGGAGGCGGCCGCCCTGCCCGCGTCGACCCCTCGGCGCCTGTCCAACGCCGTCTTCATGGGGATGGGCGAGCCGCTGTCGAACGAACGACACACGTTCGGCGCGCTCGCGCTGCTCACCGGCGAGATGGGGATGGGGGACCGGCACGTCACGGTCTCGACCGTCGGCGTCGCGCCCGCGATCCGCCGTCTCGGCGAGGCGTACCCACAGGTCGGGCTGGCGGTCAGCCTGCACGCGGCCGACGACCGCCTGCGCGACCGGCTCGTCCCGGTCAACGAGCTGTG
This sequence comes from Actinomycetota bacterium, assembly GCA_036277855.1. GTDB lineage: Bacteria > Actinomycetota > UBA4738 > UBA4738 > HRBIN12 > DASSJM01. Next base: position 4,711 of record DASUMC010000095.1, on the reverse strand, counting down.
GCCGCTCGAGGAGCTGATCGAGGCGATCCAGGCGTGGCGCCGCGCGACGCGCCGCCGCCCGTCGATCGAGTGGGCGATGATCGATCGGACCAACGACGCCGACGAGCAGGCCGAGCGGCTCGCGCCGATCGCGCTCCGCCTGCGGGCGCACGTCAACCTGATCCCGTTGAACCCGACACCGGGGTGGCCGTCCAAGCCGAGCCCGCCCTCGCGGATCCGCGCGTTCGCCTCGATCCTGGACGACGCCGGCGTCGCCGTGACGATCCGCGACACGCGCGGGCGCGAGATCGAGGCGGCGTGCGGCCAGCTCTCGCTCGAACACGAGCGCGCGCCGGCGCGCTGAACGGAGCGGCCCCGGGTGGCTGCTAGCGTGGACCGCCCATGGGGTTCATCGAGCTGACCGACGTCGCCTACGCCCTGCCGGGCGGCTGGACGCTGTTCGAGGGCGTGAGCTTCCGCGTGCCCGAGGGCGAGCACGCCGGCCTCGTCGGCGCCAACGGCATCGGCAAGTCGACGCTGCTCCGGCTCATCGTGGGCGACGACCGCCCAACCGCCGGCTCGATCCAGACCGACGGACGGGTCGGGCTGATGCGGCAGTTCATCGGGTCCAACGCGCGCCCGACGACGGTCCGCGACTTCCTCCTCGCCTACGCCGAACCGCGAGTCTCGGAGGCGGCGATCCGTGTCGCCAAGGCCGAGCGCTGGATGCACGATCATCCGGGCGAGGAGGCGCAGATGCGGTACGCGGATGCGCTCGCGAGCTGGGGCGACGCCGGCGGGTACGAGGCCGAGGTGTTGTTCGACCGGTGCACGCACGCGGCGTTCGGGCAGGGCTACCCCGAGTGCGCCGAACGCAAGATCGAGACGCTCTCGGGCGGTGAGCGCAAGCGCCTCGCGCTCGAGGTGATCCTGCGGTCGCGGTTCGACACCGTGATGCTCGACGAGCCCGACAACGCACTCGACATCGAGGGAAAGCGTTGGCTCGAGGACGCGATCGCGGGCAGCCCCAAGACCGTCCTGTTCGTGAGCCACGACCGGACCGTGCTCGACCGCGCCGCGACCAGGATCGTCACGCTGGAGGGGCGCGCCGCGTGGACGCACCACGGCGGGTTCTCGGGCTACGCGGCGGCGCGCGACGCCCGGGTGGACCGGCTCGACCAGGATCACCGGCGCTACGAGGCCGAGCACCGCCGGCTCTCGGACATGGTGAAGGAGATGCGGCGCAAGTCCGCGTACAACGACAACTGGGCCTCGAAGGCTCGGTCGGCGCAGCATCGGCTCGACCGGTTCGAGGAACGCGAGAGGCCTCCCGAGAAGGCCGATGTGCAGAACGTCCGGATGCGCATCGAGGGCGGACGCACGGGCAAGGTCGCGCTCCGGGTCACCGGGCTGTCGATCGCCGGGATCGTCGGGCCGTTCGACGCCGAGGTCTGGTTCGGCGAACGGATCGGGGTGATCGGCCCCAACGGGACCGGCAAGACGCATTTCATGCGGCTGCTGGCGGGCGAGGAGATCGCGCACCAGGGCGGATGGAAGCTCGGGGCCCGGGTCGAGCCCGCCCTGTTCGCCCAGCTGCACGATCGCGCCGACGTCGCCGATCTGCCGATCGTCGAGGTGCTCCGCAAGCGGGGGATGACGATGACCGAGTCGATGGCGGCGCTGCGCCGCTACGAGATCGACCAGGTCGGGCGGAACCCGTTCGAGCTCCTGTCCGGCGGCCAGCAGGCCCGGTTCCAGCTCCTGCTGATGGAGGTGGACTCGCCCACGATGCTGCTGCTCGACGAGCCGACGGACAACCTCGACGTGGCCTCGGCGGACGCGCTCCAGGACGCCGTCGACCGCTACCAGGGGACGGTCGTCGCCGTCACCCACGACCGCTGGTTCATGCGGCTGATGGACCGCTTCCTGTTCTTCGACGGCGACGGTTCGGTGCGCGGGCTGCTCGAGTCGCCGTACGAGGACGTGGCGGCGGTCGGATGAGGCGGTCGCTCGTCGCCGTCGTCGCCGTGGCGATCGCGCTGCCGGCGTGCGCCGGTGATCCCGAGCGTGCGACGACCTCGGATCCGCAGACGAACGCCGCGGCGCAGGTCTCGGGCCCGGCGACGGGTCCGAGCGGAACCGTTTCGCCCTCGCCGGTCGCCGATGCTCCGACGCCGACGATCCCCGAGCCCGACGCCTGGATCCCCGGCCGGGCCGATGCGCTCGCCGTCCGGCTCGAGTCCACGTGGGAGGCCCGGCGCGACGCCGTCCGTCGATGGATTCGCACCGGGGACCCGGACGCGTGGCCGCCGCCGGACGACGTCGAGCTCCTCGTCCTGTACGAGCAACGGATCTACCGGGTGTTGGCGGCCCGCGACCGCCTTGCGGTCGCGGTCCTGAACCGGCTCGACCATCCCCTGGCCCCCGAGGCGAGGTCGAACGTCCGGGCGGGCGGCGCCCTGTACGACCACTTCTCGCCGTTGAAGACGCTGCCCGACTTCCGGACCCACGCCCCCGAACCCGCCGACCTGCTCCTGCGGTACTTCGAGAAGGGCGAGCGGCGGTTCGGGGTGGACTGGGAGCTGCTCGCGGCCGTGATGCTGATCGAGACCCGGATGGGTCGGATCGTCTCGAGCAGCTCGGCCGGCGCGCAGGGGCCGATGCAGTTTCTCCCGTCGACCTGGGAGGTCTACGGGCTGGGTGGCGACATCCGAGACGAGCACGACGCCGTCCTCGGCGCCGCCAACTACCTGAGCGCCTCCGGCTCCCCGGGCGACGACCGAGGGGCGCTGTTCCACTACAACCCGGTGGCGGCGTACGTCACGGCGGTCATCCGGTACGCGAACGCGATGTCGCGAGACCCGGACCTGTTCTACGCGTACTACAACTGGCAGGTGTTCGTGCGCACCAGGCACGGGGACGTGCGACTCACCGGTCCGGGGCTGTAGGGCCGCGACCCCGGGGCGCTACGCTCGCCCGATGGAACGTCGGCGAACGGGCGTCGGCAGCACGGCGTCACGCGTTGCCCTCGCGGCCTCGGTCGCGTCGTTCGTGTTCGTGGCGCTCGTCGCGGCGACGCCGGGGTCGCCGTTCACCCCCATCCTCCCTTCCGAGCCCGGTGGTCCGTTCCGCTGGCTGGCCGAGCTCGTCGGGCTCGACGGCGTGCACGGGAGCGCGCTCGCTGCGATCGGCGTGGTCGCGGTGTCGTCGGCTGCCGCCGCGTTCGTCCTGGTCCTCCGCGAGTGCCGCCGCGGGTCGATCTCGGCGCGATCGGCGATCGGGCTCGCGGTCGCCTACCACGTCGCGCTCCTGTTCCTGCCGCTCCTGTTCTCGCGCGACGTCTACTCGTACGCCTACTACGGCAGGATCGCCGCCGCGTACCACGCGAACCCCTACGTCGCGACCCCCGCGGACTTCCCCCACGACGTCCTCGCGACCTTCGTCGGGCCGAAGTGGGTGGACACGCCGGCGGTGTACGGGCCGCTGTGGACCCAGGTCTCGGCGCTGGTGACGCGCGCCGCCGACGACGTCGGGACGATCGTGACCACCTTCCGGGTGATCGCGATCGCCGCGAGCCTCGGGACCGTGTTCGTGGTGGCGGGGCTGGTCCGCAGGGTACGGCCCGGGCGCGAGGCGTTCGCGGTCGCGCTGATCGGGCTGAACCCGGTCGTGCTGTTCCAGAGCGCGGGGAGCGGGCACAACGACCTGCTGGTGGCGCTGGCGGTCGCCGCCGCGATCGCGCTGGTCTTCTCGGGTCGCGAGCTGTGGGCGACCGCCGCGCTGGTGCTCGGGACACTCGTCAAGGTCACGGCCGCGGTGCCGCTCCTCGTGTGGTGGGTCGCGGTCGCCGCCCGGCGGCCGCGGGGCGAACGCCTCCGAACCCTCGCGCCGCACCTCGCGCTGGCCGCCGCGTTCGCGCTGATCGCCGCGGCGCCGTTCGCGAACACCGAGGATCCGACGCTCGGCGCGCTCGAGCTCGGGTCGCACGAGGGCTGGCTCGCGCCGTCGCGGTTCTTCCGGCGCGTGGTCGATGCGGTCTCGCGCGACGTCCTCGGGATCGTGCCGCGGATCGCGTTCGCGATGATCGCGGTGGCGGCGATCGTCGTGGTGGCGAGGGCCGTCTGGCGCCGGCGGCCCGAGATCGGCTCGGCGCTCGTCGGTGCGTCCTGGGGGTGGGGGCTGCTCTGCCTGATGCTGCTCGGGCCGGTCCTGCTCCCGTGGTACGTCACGTGGGCGTTGCCGCTCGGCTGGCTGCTGCCGCGCGTGCCCCGAACCGTGCTGATCGGCACCGGGCTCGCGCTCACCGTGTCGCAGTGGACCTCGGAGCCGGCGGCGTTCGGCACCGCGTACGACGCGAACCTCCTGGTCGGGCACTACGTGATCACGCCGGTCGTGATCGGGCTACTCGGCTGGTTGCTCCTGGACCTGTGGCGCCGCACCCGATCCGGCGCGCCGCTGGAGGACGAACCAGATCAGGTACCCGCCGCCGGCGGCGAGCGCTGAGGCGGCGAGCGCCCCGGTCGCCCTCCCGAGCGGTGCACCGAGCGCGTCGAGGGCGGCCGCGACCAGGATCAGCATCGCGGCGCCGACCGCCGGCGCGGCCGCGGCGGCCGTGATCGTGTCGGCGAGCCCGATCCGCGCCCAGCCGTAACCCGCCACGGAGAGCAGGGCAAGCGCGAGGATCGATGCCCAGGCGAGGCCGGCCGCCGACGAGGGTTCGAGGGGGTCGACC